>JAYSYX010000065.1:0-2118 GCA_043727235.1 Bacteroidota bacterium | reverse complement strand
TACTCCCGTATTAAATTTAATTGATTGATTCAATTTTAAGACAGGAAGTTTATCTTCACCTGCATTGGAAGGGTCGTCTAATTTTACCTGTTTATTTTTTGAAAAATCTTCCGTTACAAAAATAAATACGGCGTTTCCTTCGTGAATTTCTCCGTAGCGACTCTGTAAAAGTTTATAACTGGTAAGTTCAGCTTTTCCCTGATACCAGTAGCTGTTCCACTGCGCATCCGGTTTATAGGAAGCCTTTACTAGCGTGTTTTCAGGAATGGCCTCTTCTTTTCCATTGCTGCCATTAGCTGATTGCTGACATGAATAAAAGGAAGCGCTGGTCAACACTAAAATAAGAACAAATAATATCGGATTCTTCATCTTAAAACTTTTTAATTGAAACAAATTTAAGGGTCTATTAGTTCACAAACTAATTCTTATTTGCCACCGTAAATTTTAACACTTATTACACTATTTTCCACGAGTTTCTCTAATGCAAGGCCGGAGCTATCCAGCAGATCATAATCATAGGATCCGGGATCAGAAATGAGGGCATAATTAATTCGATCCTGCAAATTTTCGTTATTCAACAATCTGAAATCCTTATTTGCAAACAATTGAGTATATCCAAAACGGGGATCAAGCAATGCAACACTGATTGGGAAATTAGAATAGACAATTTCGGTTGAATTTATTTTATTCAAAACATGATCCATGGCATTTTGTTGACCTTGAATATAATCAGCATAACTCATGTTCTCATCGTATTGAAATTTTTGTTGCCTATTTAAATCTGATGAACGAAGAGGCAATAATTCGTTGCCATACAAACAATAAATACCTGCCATAAATAATACAGGCAGAACCAATATCGTTGTTCGATATTTCCGAATGCACTGCAAAATAATTGCGGAGGAAAGGATCACAAATGGAACTAAAACAAATAAAATATATCTGTTCATATAAAAATTAATCGAATTAAAAGCAATTCCACCGAGCATCAAAACCATTAAAAAAATGGAAACTCTTTTTTGCTTTAATTGTTTGGTTACACTTAGGTAAATTATAGCAAAAATTAGAAACGCACTTAGTAATACTCTGCCTTGCTCAAGGAATAGAAAGATCTTGTAGTCAGCTCCAAAAGCAAATATTCTATTTGTACTGATCTTAATATTATCACCATGCAGCGGAAATAAATACCACCCATTTTGTTGTTTCTGAATCAATAAAAAGATACCAAATACAAGAAATGGAAGCAACACAAATAAATATTTAACTCTGAACTTATTTTTCTCTATTTTTTCTTTGTTGAACAAATAAATTAAAATTTCGGAAAAAACAATCACCAAGGGCAGAATAATAGCTGTTTCTTTAATTAAAATGGCAAATGTGGCAAATATTCCGTGCAGAATATATTTTTTCTGAAGCCAGAAATAAATTGCCCATAACATAAATAAAACAAGACTTATTTCCGGAAGAATTAATACGGATTGGGCAAAAAATAAAGGCTGAACTATCAAAAGCATCACAGCTACAAGTCCGGTATATTTTGAATAAAATTTAGCTGTTACAAAATATACACTACACAATAAAACTGTTGAAATGATGAGGGCAGTAATATGTCCACCAATTACACCATCACCAAATACAGAATAACCAATTGCCTGAATAAAGGTAAACAGCACCGGATGCCCTCTCGAAAGTTCCGGAGGCAATGCATTCGGCAACAATCCTAAACCATTATCGTGCATATACAAACCCGCACGGGAATACACGCCTAATTCATCCCAAAAATAAGGTAAATGCAAGGCCGGAATTTTCAGCAAAATAAATATCAGTATTACAAAAAAAACAAAAAGTTCGGGCAGATTTCTTTTTGCGAACATTGGGTGTTGTTAGGTATTTATGGTAGTAAATGACAAAGGATTCAGGATGAGTGATACAGTACTTGATTTTCTTATCATTGAAAGTGATTTATTTGACCTTAAAATATTAATATTTAACTGTGCAAATGATGCTATTCGTAATAAAAAAATTATTCCTATAGGTTATATTTGATATGAGCAAAAGTTGTAAATTTATTATTAGTAGAGACGCAATGCATTGCGTCTCTACTAATAATAAATTTAC
>JAYSYX010000064.1:0-2123 GCA_043727235.1 Bacteroidota bacterium | reverse complement strand
TCCAATCGGTTTTATTTCGATGGTAGATTCTTTTACATCAAAGCCCGGCATAAATGCTCCTGTATAATTTCTCCTTTCTACAAATTTGTGAATCGTTTCACCATAGGTATGAATTGCAGATACCACAACCTCTCCAAAAGAATCTTTCAATATAGTAGGTTGCATAGCAGGTTTTGCTCCCCGTTTCACTGTTTCTTCATAACTTTTTGTTGCATCGTCTACCATTAGAGCAAGAACTTTAACTCCATCTCCATGTTTTTTTACATGCATGGAAATTTCACTTTCCGGATCAAAGGAAGAGGTAAGAATTATCCTGATCTTTTCTTGTTGTAAAACATAACTCGCTCTATCACGCAACCCTGTTTCCAATCCGGCATATGCCACCAATTTATAACCCCAGGCCGCCTGATAATAATACGCCGACTGCTTCGCGTTTCCCACATAAAATTCAATATGATCGGTTCCGTTAAGTGGGAGGAAATCGGTGATTTCGAGAGGGGAGGAGGTTTGATTTAGATTTATAGTTTCCATAATTAAAATTAGCAAATTAGCCAATTAGCAAATTAGCAAATGAAGGATCCATTTATGATGAATAGTTATACTCCTATTTGATATTTGTGCTTTTCGTATAATTTTTTTTTGATGTTGAAATGATTTTGTTTATAATTCTTTTTATTTCTAATAATTTATCCAATAACCTTTGATCGAATGGATAATTTTTTGAATGTTTTATTAAAAGCAACCAATATTCACATTCATCCGCCTCCTTCGCGGCAATTTTAAATTTATGTATGAAATCTGCCTTACTTTCAGCGTTTTGAGCTTCTTTGATATTTGCACCAATCGAAGTGCCTGATCTCAAAAGTTGTTTACTCACAATGTATTTTCGTTGCTCATCTAATATTTCCGAAAAATTAATGATCTCCAACGCGAAATCAAAAGTTAAATTAACGATTAGATTTTTTTTTAAATAATCTGAACTTTCCATTTTACTATATTTTTAAGGGTTAACAATAATCTGGAGAGTTGTCAAATTGGCTAATTTGCTAATTGGCTAATTTGCTAATTGACATTAACTTAGCCATGACAAATAATATTCCCTATCCTCAATCCCCAACGCTTCTTCTGTTAATTGAAGAGGGCGAAACGGATCTACCATGAGTGCGAGTTCGTGAGTTTCTTTTTTGCCTATGCTGCCTTCGTAGGTGCCCGGGTGAGGTCCGTGAGGGATTCCTCCGGGATGAAGGGTTATCATTCCACGTTCCACATGTTTTCTGCTCATAAAATCACCATCAACATAATAAAGAATTTCATCGCTGTCGATGTTGCTGTGGTTATAAGGAGCAGGAATTGCCTGCGGATGATAATCGAACATGCGAGGAACAAAACTGCAAACAACAAAATTATGCGCTTCAAAAGTTTGATGCACCGGAGGTGGTTGATGTACTCGGCCGGTAATCGGTTCAAAATTGTGAATGGAAAAAATCCAGGGATAAACATATCCATCCCAACCTATAAGATCAAATGGATGATTTGCATAATGGTAAGGATAAATAATTCCTTGTTTTTTAATTTTGAAAAAGAAATCTCCCTGTATGTCGTTCGTTACTAAATTAGTGGGAGTTTTAATATCGCGTTCGCAAAATGGGGCATGTTCCATTAATTGCCCGACCTTATTTAAATAACGTTTAGGAAATTCAATTGGCGAAAAAGATTCCAGAATAAATAACCTGTTATCTTCTGTATTAAAATGGATCTGATATAAAGTTCCTCGCGGAATAATAATGTAATCACCATATTCAAATTTTAATTCACCATACATCGTGAATAGGGTGCCGCTTCCCTCATGACAGAAAATCATTTCATCTGCATCCACATTTTTGTAAAAATAATCTGTCATACTTTTACGTGGCGCTGCCAAAGAAATATGCAGATCACTATTTACCAATACTGCTTTCCGGCTTTCCAGATAATCATCAGCAGGAGTAATTTTAAATCCGTGTAACGAACGATGTTTAAGCTGTTTGGATAATACTACTTTTGGTTCAACGGAATAAGCTTCTCCAACCTGTTTTATTTTAGTTGGAGGATAGAGATGATATAATAAAGAATAGGTGTTGCTA
>JAYSYX010000063.1:0-5239 GCA_043727235.1 Bacteroidota bacterium | reverse complement strand
GCACCATAGGTCGTGGGACTTTCCGCATCATCTACAAACTCCAATTGGTTCGTTCCGGTGATGTAATTGTAGGTAAGATCGTCCATATCGTAAGCTGTTGGTTCATCATAACTAAATATATTCTATCAGTGTGTTCCAAATAAATATTAGAAGCCCGATACATTTAAACCAAATCATTAGCTTTGACACAACATGGGTCTAAACATCTGGCTAATAATCGGTGGTATCGGAATTTTCCTCTTTGGAATTCAATTGTTGGAAAATTCGCTCAAAAATTTGATGAGTCGCTCCTTCAAACTCTTTTTGAAGAAGCAGACCAGCAATCCATTTAAGGCAATTTTTGGCGGGGCAGTGGTGACTGCTATTTTGCAAAGTAGTTCAGCGGTGAATTTTATGGTGCTTGCCTTTGTAAGCACAGGGGTTATTACAATGCGCAATGCCTTTGCAGTGATAATGGGCACTAATCTCGGAACAACCCTCGATAGCTGGATAGTTGCTTCTCTTGGTTTTAAGGTGGATATTGAGGCATTTGCCTATCCCGTTGCGGGAGTTGCCGGATTGTTATTATTCATTTTCGAAAGCAAACAAAAGCTGGCTGATATTTGTCATTTTTTATTGGGATTTAGTTTTTTGTTTATTGGTTTGGGTTTGATGAAGGACTCGATGGAGGGAGAGGCAATAAAGGATCTTTTCCAAAATTTTACCGGAAGCAGTTTGTTTGTTTTTTTATTGCTTGGGTTTGTTGCAACTTCAATTACACAATCCAGTTCAGCAACAATTGCAATTACCTTAAGTATTTTACATCAGCAGTTGATCGGCTTTGAATCTGCTATTGCCGTTGTAATTGGTTCTGAGGTTGGCACTTCCGTTAAATTGATCATTGGGTCCTTGGATGGGGTGGCAGTTAAAAAGAGAGTTGCCGCAGGGAATTTTATTTATAACCTTATAACCACAATACTTGCGTTTATCTTTTTGCGACCCTTGGCATTATTTATAACTGAAAATCTTTCCGTAAAAGATCCCTTAATGGGATTGGTTACATTTCAAACCGGTATGAATCTTATCAGCATTTTGATCTTTCTTCCATTCCTTAATTTATTCAGTAAATTTCTGGAAGGGATGTTTCATAAGGCAGACAAAAGTAATTCAGGATACATAAAAAACACCAATCCCTCTGTTCCACATGCGGCACTGGAATTAATGAAAAAAGAAACATCCTTTTTTGTTTATCAATGTAAGCTATTTAATTTGTCTGTATTTGAAGCAGAGGAATCTGCAGTAACAAAGATTACCGAATTTGATGAAATTAATAAACAGAACAAGTCTGACAATAAAAATTTTGAGTTGCGATACGAAATGATAAAAGACCAATATGGGGAAATTCAATCCTATTACATTAAATTGAGCGCACAAAAATTAAATAAAAAACAAATAAACGAGTCAGATAATTTGATAGCATGTGTGCGTAGCGCAATGTATTCTGCAAAATGTATTAAAGATCTGCATCATGATGTGCTGGAATTAAAGAACTCCTCCAATGAGGTCAAATTTGATTATATGCATGCTAAAAAAGCTGAACTTTCTGAATTTTACACCTCACTCAATTTCTCAGGGCTTGACCTAAATAAAGATGAGGAAATTTATAATACACTTGTTCAATTATTGAATCAGGTTCAAAAAAATTATAACAACAATTTAAATGATCTGTACTCGCCATCCTACATAAAATCTCTTTCAGATGTGGAACTAGCTACCTTGATGAATTTTAACCGCGAATTATTCACATCAAACAAATCGATGATCATGAGCCATAAGTTTTATTTGTCAGATCAGGTTTTTCTCGAGAAATTCAGCGACATTCCTACTTATCAGGCTTGAGTTTGCGTTTGCAGTATTTTTTTCAGTTTTTCTTTAGTAAGCCAAAAGATTCTATGTTCATAATTGCGATAAGTATAAAATAGATTCTGAAATTTTATTTGAAGAACTAAAAGCAATTTGCCGGTAAGTCGGAAAGTGCAGGAAGTAAGCGGTAAGAAACTTTCGATGGAATGATATTGTTTTCCTATGTCCTATTTCCTATTTCCTATTTCCTATGTCCTATGTCCTATGTCCTATGTCCTATGTCCTATGTCCTATGTCCTATGTCCAAATTTTTCATTAAGTTTGATGCTTATTGTAAAAATTACACTAATACCCTGTCTATGAATAAAATTATACTCATTTGTTTTATAACCCTATTCATTGGTTTTTCGGCTACGGCGCAAACTGTAACCGGAGTTGTTAGCGACAAATCGGATGCATCAACACTTATCGGTGCCACTATATATGCAAAAGGTTCTACCAACGCAACGCTAACCGATGTTGATGGTAATTATAGCCTGACACTTCAACCTGGACAAGACACACTGGAAGTTTCCTATATTGGATACACAACTTTAACAGTTGCAGTTGCCGGACGAACTATCATTAATGTTGAGATGTCACAAGACGTAGAATTATTGGAGGAAGTGGTGGTAATAGGTTATGGCATTCAGAAAAAAAGTGATATGACAGGTTCTGTTTCCACTTTACGAGGAGAGGATCTAACAAAAATTCCGTCCTTTTCAGCGGAACAGGCATTGCAGGGAAAAATTGCGGGTTTACAGGTGGCAAGTGTTTCCGGAGCACCGGGAGCAATTCCTATATTGAGAATAAGAGGGGTAGGAACATTAAATAATTCAGCACCAATTTTTGTTGTGGACGGTGTCATTTTAGATGATATTTCTTTTTTGAACAGTAGCGATATTCAATCGATGGAAGTTTTAAAGGATGCTTCCTCAACAGCAATTTATGGATCAAGGGGCGCAAACGGAGTAATTATCGTCACCACAAAAAATGGTTCTTCAACTATAAATTATGATGTGAATAAACCTGCTCCGGCGGTAATAAATGTTTCTTCTGAATTCAGTGTACAACATTTGCAAAAACAAATTGATATGTTATCGGGTAGGGAATTTGCAGAGGTAGTGAACGAAATTAATCCCGGCACATTTAATAATTTAGACAAGGTTGCAGATACAGATTGGCAGAATGAAATATTTAAAGATTATTCTCCAATTCAAAGTTATCATGCTTCCATAGGTGGTTCAACCGGAAAATATGATTATTATTTTGGTGTGGGATATTTTTTGCAATCAGGTATTATAGATAATTCTTCCTATGAAAGATTAACTCTCAAATCAAATAATAAATATTTGGTATCAAAAAATATTTCTATCGGCACAAATCTAACCATTGCTCCCGATCAAAAACAAAATGAAGCAGGCATTGTGCCAATTGCCTACAGAGCTTGGCCCACTTCAGTTCCATTAAATGCCGATGGGACATTTGCAGAAGTGTTCGGAGCAGGAAATCCACTTGCGGCAATAGAATACAATAATTCTTATACCAGCCGCATACGAGCAGTTGGAAATTTATTTACAGACATTACTTTCCTTAAAAATTTTGTTTACAGAAGTAGTTTTGGATTTGATGAAACGATAAAAAAAGATAAAAGTTTTACTCCTGAATTTTATATCAGTCCGAGCCAGAGCAATGCATTAAATGATTTAAATATTGCTTTGGAACAAACAGGAAACTGGTTGTGGGAAAATACACTTAACTATTCAAAAACCATACAAAAACATTCCTTTAATGCACTTGCCGGTATCACTGCACAAAAAAATAAATTAGAAGTATTAAGTGCAGGAATTCAAAATTTAATTGGGGAAGATTCTGCATTATGGTATATCAGTGCAGGCGAAGCGGAATATTTAACAGCTTCCAATCGCGGAGAAATTACTGCAATGGCTTCTTATTTAGGAAGAGTAAATTATACTTATAATAATACATATTTATTTACAGCATCTATCCGCAGAGATGGTTCCTCTAAATTCGGAATTAATAACCGCTGGGGTAATTTCCCATCTTTTGCACTCGGTTGGAATTTAGCTAATGAAGCATTTATGGCGGATGTTAAAAAAATTAGCAGAGTTAAATTAAGGGCGAGTTGGGGAATTATCGGAAATGAAAAAATACCGTGGTCGCGACAATACAGTTTGGTTGATAATAATGTTAATGCCGTTTTCGGAATAGGAGAAGATATTACACAAGGTGCAACCTATGGTGTTTCCGGAAATCCTGATCTGCAATGGGAAAATACCATACAAACAGATGTAGGTTTGGAACTTGGATTTTTTGATAATAAACTCACTTCCGAATTTGATTATTATAGAAAAATAACGGACGGAATTTTGGTAGATCTTTTAACTCCAGGACATTTAGGAAATGGACCATATACAACAGTAACCTATAATGCCGCAGAAGTATTAAATAAAGGATTTGAATGGAATATTGGCTGGAATGAACGTCGGGGAGAGTTATATTATAAATTAACTGTGCTGGGTTCTACTTTACACAACGAGGTGTTAAGTTTAGGTGATTCTAATGCACTTGGCGGATTTATTGCTTCTGGTGCACTTGGCAATGGACAATTAGTAACAAGAACTGTGGTTGGTCAATCTGTTGGTGCATTTTATGGTTACGAAGTAGCCGGTGTTTTTCAAACAGAAGATGAAGTAAATTCCACCGCACACATTGCAGGTCAAACAGAAGGAGATCTGATCTTTACCGATCAAAATAACGATGGAATTATTGATGATAAAGACCGTGTTTTTATTGGATCTTATATTCCTGATCTAATTTATGGATTTAGTTTGGAGGTAGCATATAAGGCGTTTGATGTTGCACTTGATTTTAATGGCCAGATGGGAAGCGAAATATATAATGGTAAAAAAGCAGTGCGTCCCGATCTATATAATTTCGAGGCAAACTTAATTGATCGATGGACAGGAGAGGGAACTAGCGATACAGAACCTCGGGCAACGGCAGGTGGAACAAACTATGAAGCCTCTGATTATTTTATTGAAAGCGGAGATTTTTTTCGCTTAAGAAGTGCTACTGTAAGTTATAATTTTAGTAAATCCTTTTTAACAAGATTAAATCTTACCAATGCGAGTGTTTATTTGCGCGGAACAAATTTATTTACCCTTTCAGAATATTCCGGTTATTCACCTGAAATTGCAAGTTCCAATGCACTTGCTTCGGGAATAGATCTCGGAGTTTATCCTATAACCTCTGTTTATTCTTTCGGAATCAATTTTAATTTTTAATGCGACCAATTATGAAAAAAATTATAAATAATTTAAGAAGCAATTTTATT
>JAYSYX010000062.1:0-2135 GCA_043727235.1 Bacteroidota bacterium | reverse complement strand
AATTCTTGCCGATTATCCTTCCAAATTTCAAAATATTAAAGCTGTGGATACCTGTCCCACATTTTGCCAATTAGATTTCTATATACCAGGTTCTTACTATCCATTTTGTGAAATTTCGCGCTCTTATACAAAGGAGCTGAATTTTGAATTAAAAGAGATTTTATTGGTAGCATTACAAAATAATTTTGGAAAAGTTTCCGTAGTAGAAGAAAATTGTGCTATAAAAGGTGAAAAAAAATTGAGAATTGAGAATTGAGAATTAACAGCCTCAATATTTAATTAATTAATTTTCTGCTTTAGTATTTGTCGGATTACGACAAGATGGGAGAATAAAACCAGTGCCACTATACAGGACGGCAACCAAATAAAAGGAAAATATAAAATTGCGATATTTGGTTGGTCGAAGGCAAATTTTTGAAAGGGAAAAGGTGCTGAAAACGCTGCATTTACAACAATATTCATCAATAGAATTAAACAGACAAAATTCCAGACAAGAATAATATTTTTATTTATCCGTTTTTGAATAAATCCGAAATAATAAACAAGCGGAGCAGTAATTCCGGATATAATATCAAAGTTTCTTCCTTCAAAGGTCATAAGTTCGGGAACAGTTTTATAAATAAACAACCAAAAGAGGACAATTTCTACGGGGACTCTCACTATATGTATTAATGTCAATGATCTTGCATCTAAACCATCGATAAATTTTCGACCCTTAGCAGTAGTAAAAAGCAGAATAATAAAAATAACTGGAGGCATCACCAATAATAAAAAACGAGGAGGAAAGGAATCTGTAATTGTATAAAAATCAGTCAGCGAAATAATGGCCTGAAGAACAAACCAAAATAATAATATAAATATAGCAGTTTTAGATCTGTTTGTTGCTTTATAAAATAAGGCTACCGTTAAAAGTGTGGTGAGACTAAAAAAAATTGAAATGTAAAGTGGCAAATTTTCCATTGTTTATATAAATTCACAATTTCAAAAATAATATAACATCCGCAATTTTTTATTTATATATCCACATAAGCACGGGTTTTTCTGCGGCCATTAAAATCGGATCTATCGCGGTGAAACTATTGTTTGATATCACCGGGCAACCCCAGCCTTCCGGTGAGCCATTGGGATAAACTTCCTCATCAGAAATTGCTTCCCAGGAATGGAACACAATATATCTTGAAAGTGCATTGTTATTTGAACTTTCTAATCCATGTAACACGTATTTTGTTTTAACACCCCAGTCGCTATAGGCCCTTTCACCTATTTTATATTTACCCAATGAAGAACAATGACTTCCCTCCTCATTGCTGAATATAGGCTCCTCCTTCGTTTGTACTCCACTCCAGGAATAGTTGCAACAGCCATGTCCCACCAAAAAACTATAGGCAATTGTATCCTTCGCAAAATTCCAGACAAAAAAACGTTTTACTCCGGAGTGCAAACTCATATCTATTAATATACAAAACTCAGTATTAAAATTTTTTAATTTACAATAATCAAGTGCTTCACTTGCCTTGATACGCGTAGAATCAACATTAACAGCAGGTTTTGCTTCTTCGGGTCGTATAGTAGGATTTCTGCAATCGATAAACATTACAGACATGAGCAAACAAAATGCGGTGAATAAAATTTTCAAGTGAAAGGGGTTAAATAAAGAGTTTTCTTCTTTATGAATGGTTTGAAAACTAAAAAACGCAAAATCTATTGTAAAAATTGTAGTAATGTATATTTTGAAGAAACTTAATCCTCTGAAAAAACAACATAGTCCATAAGTTCGTTAAACTCGTTTCTTTTTTCGTGTAAAAAGGCATTTCGATCGCCACGGGTTTTAATGAATTCAACTTTCTCCAGAGTATTATCGTATGAATTATTTGTTATGCGTTCACGGGTCAATATCAATACATCCTGATCGCTAAAAATATATGTTTCTTCGCTGATACTCCATTGAATTTCTGTTGAATCTGTTTGCCATTTATCAATATGCACATTAAAATTTCGAACCTCAGAAATTTCATCATCATCAAAATAAAATTGATCGTTGCCAAACCCGTATTCCCCGCAGTCTGATTTAAATATATAGAGTTCCGTATCTTTATTTAAATAGTACATTTTTTTATAGCGAGCTGAACAATCGC
>JAYSYX010000061.1:0-14629 GCA_043727235.1 Bacteroidota bacterium | reverse complement strand
TCGAATTTTCTGGAAACAAGTGGTAAAATTGCAGCGCAAAAGGGATTATTTGTCGGTAAAATTGATAATTCAGCTGATGTAAAAATTATTCCTATAGTAGATGGTGAAATAAATAACTTTGTTCCATTGCTGTCGGGTGAAGTGGGAGAGATAATAGTTTCGGGGAAACACGTACTTACATCATATTTTAACAGTGATGATGCATTTCGTTTGAATAAGATCAGCATTGATAATACAATATGGCACAGAACGGGTGATGCGGGTTGGTTAAATGAGAACAAAGAATTGTTTTTAATGGGTAGATGTAAACAGATCATATATTGGGAAAACAAATTTTATTACCCGTTTTTAATTGAACAACATCTTAGATTCATTACCGGAATTTATATCGGAACATTAGTACTTTTAAATGGTCAACCATTTCTAATAATTCAACCGGATATCGAGGGGTTGGAAGAAAAAATTGCTGATGAAATAAAAAAAAGTATTTATTCCGAATTTAAATTACTTTTTATGTCGAATATTCCCATGGATAAAAGGCATAATACAAAAATTGACTATGACTCGCTGATTCAAAAAATCGATATGATCTGAAAGACATTTTATATTTCAATAATTATCCCAATACTTGGTAAAATCGTACCAGAAATATTTTCCAAAGTGCTGATCTGGTATCTTGTCTCATCCAGAGGATCTATAATGGGATTACCACTTTCATCCTTCGCAACATCAATATAAGGTTGAAATTCCGTTCTATGGTTATAAATGTTTTGTATATCAATATAAACATCAAGATTCCAATGTTCAAAAAACCATTTTTTGTCTACCCGAACATCGAGTTGATGAAATGGATCCAATCTTTTTCCATTTAATTGATCAAGATCCAAAACACCTTGTCTGTTTAGATCCCAAACATAAATTAAAGAAGAGTAATTTACATCATATGGCGTGTAGGGCAAACCACCCGAAAATCTCCATTTAATTCCCGCTTCCCAGTTTCCCTTGAATTTTTTTCCTGCTGTTAATGAGATTATTGTTTTATTATCCCATGAAGAAGCAATCAATTTACCTGTTTTGTCTTCAAATTCACTTGTTACATAAGTGAAGGAAAAAATTCCGTAAAAGTTTTTATATAATTTTTGTTGTGCAAAAAATTCTATTCCATAACTTCTGCCTTTGCCTGTGGAAATTACTTCCTCGTCACCAATAACACCAAAATCAGCTCCCTGATTGGCGAGTGCTATGGAATCGCGAACGCTGAAGGGATATGAGTTATAATTTTTATAAAAACCTTCAAATGTAAAACGCAAGCCATTATTTGGTCGATATTCAACACCTCCAACAATATGATCACATTGAATATAAGTTAAATTATTTGATTGGTTTACAAAATTATTTTCTCCTTCAGAATAACCTAACACGGTATAGGCAGGCAATTGATAATAAATGCCGCTGTTGAAATTCAAACTCCATTGGTCCGTTATTCTATAGCTCAATGCAATTCTTGGTGACAGTTGTTTAAGTGGATTGCGCATTTCATCGGAGTAATCATTGGCATCGGCTCGAATTCCAAGTGAAAAAGTGATCCTATTGTTTAATAGTTGTGTAGATGTTTGTGCAAAAGCTCCCCACTTATTTATTTTTAAATCAGAAATATAATCAATAAGAATTACGGAAGTATCTACTGTAATAAGTTGATATGTGTCATTTGAATATTTTGCCAATTCATAATTTATTCCCGCCTTTATTCTCCATCCTTTTAGCGTTGTTGTTTCTTCATAACGAAATTTATTTTCCGCCTCTCTGCTGGTATAATCAAATAACAAATTGGTTTCCGCCGATTCGTCATTATTGCGATATTTGTATGCACGGTTATCTAACATATTTCTGCTGGCAACAAAGGTGGAATATCCATTTTCGCGATAGTGTTTATAAACTCCGCCAATGGTATAATTCCACTGCGACTGCACAGGTAAATTCCCTAAAATGTATTGTTGAAAGGCACTGGTATCATCTTCTAAATTTAATTCAAATTGATCGATGGCGCCTAATCCAATTATTGTAAGTTCATTTTTTGTATTGAATTTAATTTTTTGTTTATATTGAAAATCGTTATAGGTTGGTAAAAAGGGCAAACCCAATGCATCAAATAAAAATTGTAAATAACTTCTTCTGGCAGAAAATAAAACAGAAGATTTTTCGCCGACAGGGCCTTCAGCTGTTACTCCGATATCGCTGGACCCGAGCGTGAAAGTGCCACCCCATTTATCGGTTCGTCCATCGCGTTGTTCAAAAGAGAAAACACTGCTTAATGCATTTCCATAGTTTACAGGAAATGCTCCTGAATAAAATTCTACTTCGCGAATAAAATCAACATTTATCATTCCTACCGGACCACCACTGGAACCTTGTGTTGCAAAATGATTAATATTGGGAACTTCAATTCCATCCAAATAAAATCGGTTTTCATTGGGCGCACCGCCACGAATTATAATATCATTTCTAAATGAAGGTGTGTAGGTAACTCCCGGCAAACCCTGAATTACTTTTGAAATATCTCTGTTGCCGCCTGGATTTCGCTGTATTTCATTTGCTCCGATTGTGCGCAACGATAATGGTGATTCCTCCGTTTTATCCGTAATTGCGACTTTAATTTCCACCGTTTCTAGTTGGTTTATCTCCTCCTCTAATTCAATGTCTAAAATATAAGGTTTTGCATTGGTGACTTGTATTTCAAAAACATTCTGTTTCTTAAATCCTATAAAACTAAATTCAAGATTATATAAACCGGGTTCAAGATCCTCAATTTTATATTGGCCGGCTTCATCAGTAAGTGTTCCCGTAGTTGTGCCACTTAAAATTATGGTTACGTAGGGCAGCGGTTCATTATTTAAACTGTTTTTTACAGTTCCATAAATAATTCCGGTTTGAGCAATTGCAGTTGAGCAAATAAGAGAAATGAAAATGGAAATAAATACTAATTTCATAGTTGGCAATAACAGCAATTTCACCTATTTGTTTAAAGAAAATGAGAGAAAAAATGGGAAACCGGTATTAATTGTTTAGCGCAATTCAGGGTTACTTATTGTTTTTCAATTTCTCAGCCTCCCATTGTTCTGCTGTCATTACGCATCTGAACCCACTATGGTCCTGACCTGTATCATAACTTGTGGCCATTCTTGCAGCTACTCTGTAGCTCGAGCAATATACATCATTGCATAAGAAAGATCCACCACGTTTTACGTGAACAATATTTAAAGGTTGGTTCGGGTCATATGATTTTTCCGGTCCCTTAGGATTGATCACAATTCCATTTTTAAAACAAGTTTTATAATAATCAACATGATAAAAATCAACACACCATTCCCATACATTTCCTGCAATATCATAAAGCCCGAAATTATTGGAAGCATATTTTTTCACCGGTGCTGTGGTGATATATCCATCCTCCTTTGTATTAATGTTCGGAAAATTTCCTTGCCATGAATTTGTAAACTTTGCAAGATCCTTGTCATTTCCCCAGGGATAAATTGCATCCTGCATTCCTCCGCGTGCAGCAAATTCCCATTCTGCTTCAGTGGGCAATCTTTTCCCTGCCCATTTACAATAAGCAACAGCGTCATCCCAACTAACCTGAACAACAGGATGATCCTTTTTATCGATAATATTTGTAAGTGGTCCCTGCGGATGTTTCCAATTGGCACCCTTTACAAAGGTCCACCAATTCATATAGTTATTAAGATCAACAGGTACCTCAGTTTTTGTAAATACCATACTTGCTGCCTCTAACAATTCATCAGCTGGTTTAGGCGTTTCCGGAGGCAATTGCAATTTAAGTTCTTCCCAGTCAATTGGTTTTTCTGATGTGGTAAGGTAGCCCGTTGATTTAACAAATTCTTCAAATTGTGCATTGGTAACCTCCGTTATATCCATCCAAAATCCATCTATTTTCACTTTGTGGGCGGGTGTTTCATCCTCTCTGCGCTGAGGATCGGTGTCTGTGCCCATCAAGTATTCGCTACCGGGTATCCAAACCATGCCGGGCGGGCCATCTGTGGGAATTGCAGGGTCACTGGCAAAAAGAAATGGTTTAGCTTCAACTATAGTCCTTTTATTATTGCTCGAGCAGGAATTAAATAAAATTATTTCTGAGATGATCAGTATTAAACTGAGATATTTTAATGTGTTTAGGCGCATTGTAACAAAGATAACAAGTTGGCCTTTATTTTAAAAGGACAAGATCAGTAGAAATTCTGTAATATTTAAATGTAATTACCACCAAATATGATATAATGGCATTTTTTTACCATTTGCCAGCATTAAGTACAATAAATGTTTGGGAAGATAATTTGTATTAATGGCAATGTGATCAGAACTGCTTACATGTCTCTATAACTCAATTTTTTTTATTCTGACAGCTCTCTATATTCGTAAATACCATACAGAGCAAACTTTAACCCTATAAATCCTCCAAATGTTTTTATAGTAGAATTTTCAGGTATGATATTTAAATGATTTGATTGGGAATTCACTTCCTTGTATATATCGCTGATACCATATGTACCGCGTCCTCCGATCAAAAGTTTTACAACTTGTAATTTATCAATACTTATTTCCATTGCAGCTCCGTACATAATACCAAAATCCGGGTTTTTAACAGATACTACAGTAATGGTTGTGTCGCGAGAAATTTCTTCCACAGATAAGCTGTTTATTGAAGAGCTTATAGTGGCGCCTAATACAGGTCCGGAAAACAAGGAAAAATTAACCTTTTTACAAAGGTCGGAGTTGAAAGAAAAAATTAATGGAACAACTATTTTTTCTAGCTGAATTGCTGATAGAGATTGTCTATCAGGCCCTAATTTGAAATTTATCGATTGATATTGCAACCCAGACTGAACAGAAAAAAATCGACTGAATATTCTGTCATACATTATACTTAGTTCATATCCTTTTTCCGGTTCCGTATAAATAGTTGTTTCTTCAGATATTTTTGACTCTACATAAGAATATATTTGACCATATTGCACACCTAAATTTCTATTCTGCACTCCCTCTGATATTTCGACCTGCTGTGCATTTGCATAAAAAGCTACAGCAATCAAAGTATAAAAGAGTATATATTTAGTCATTGTCTGAATTATTACATAAAACCGTAAGAGATCTACCTCTCCGTAAACGTACATTCAAGAATTCAGCCGTACTCTAAATTGTTGTAAATAATAGGATAAAGGATTTATTTCCCAGTACAATTGAGGAGAAATTTTCTGCATTTTATAAATAATGTGTTGAATTTTCCACAATATTTAAAGAATGATAATATGTTTTGGGGTGCAGGGGCAAAAAATGAAAAACTGACAGGATTGTAAGTGAAGATCTCAGATTAAAACGCCCTTTCGCACTAAAATATCGCTTCCTTCGGCCAATAAAACGGAATGAGGCTTACATTTATGAAGAAAATTAAAATCTGTTCCATATAATTTTCCAAAGTTACATTGAAGTTCATATTTGCTGATGGGATATATGAACCATCGGGGATGTTCAACTACATATTGAACTGTTGTTGTGGCATTCTTTTTTGCAAAACCTTTATAATGTTCGGTTATAAACTCTTCCAGACTATTTACTTCCAATTCATTTTTTTGTTCAGAGGCCTCAGCGTAAAAAAAATTATCCTTTCCCCATTTGTATTTCAGGGAAAATATATTCAAATCTTTATTGATCTCTACAGAAGTTGGAAGTGTAATATAGTTTTCATTATAGAGCGAATTGGCAATAAAGGTGATCATAAACCGCGGAACTATTTCTTTAATAAATACAACTCCGCGTTTCCACTCGCCATTTTCCATGTGTTTCACATAAAACCGAAGATTCACCTCCACAAAATTTGTATGAAAGGGAAATTGTATTCCTAAGACACGTGTTTTTAAAAATTGAAAGGCAACAAGGCTCACCAGATGTTCACCTCTGAAAGTATCTAATTCTGTTTCTGCGGGTAAATATTTTGTTAAAATTTGTTGATCACAAATAAAATTTGCGATCAACAAATTTTTCCATTTAGCTCTGAGAAATACTTTTTTCTGAGAATTCATTAAGTAAGATATTCTTCAAATTAAAAAATGAGTAATGAATTGTGAATGGAGCTAACTCATTACTCATTACTCATCTAATTATTTCTTTTTCCATTCGACAATGCTGGAATTCACTGTTTGTGCAAATCCTGTGTTTTTTGCTTCAACAGCCATAGTATGCGATTTTGTTGCCGTTTCAATTGCTTCTGCCTTCATGCCATTTGCAGCATACGCTCTCGCCAAAGTATAGAGATTCCAATAACGTTCTTTTTGCGTTACCGATTTTTTTGCCCATTCCAGCGCTAATTTGGAATCTAAATTATAATCAAGATAAAATTCCGCTGCATCATTGTATAAACCCATTGTATTTTCAGCACTTGCAATGGCATCTTCAATATTCTTTTTGCCTTCATCAACAAATTCATTTACAATGTCAAAACTCACTTTGGTAGTTTCCCAGTAGATCTGAACTGTAACACTTTTGTCTTTAACATTTGCAAAATCTATAGTAAACGATTCAGTTGACGGAACAGAAGTAGGTTTTACAGTGAAACGCATAACATCTTCCTCCTGTTTGTAACTTCCGGCACCCCATAATTCTGTGTTTTTATTGATAATTATGGTCCATTCAGTCGCACCGGGAATTGTAAATACCGAATATGAACCCGGTTCTACTTTTTGGTTGTTTATCAAGGTGGTACCTTCTAATTTCAGTTCCACAGCCTTGTTTGCTCCTGTGCGCCACATTTCACCGTAAGGAACCAATCCCCCGAAAATTTTGCGACCTTTCATTGCTGGTCGGGAATAGGTAATTGTGGCTTGAACCAATCCAAATTTTTGTGAAACCTGCGCCCAGGGGCTTGCTTGAGGAAGTTCTAGTTCCTGTGTAAAGGCAGTTTTTGTCAACATTGTAACTACTGCCACACATGTAAAAATTATTTTTTTCATCATATTGTTAATTTTATCCTGCAAATTTAAACAAAACCACCGCACACTTGTTCATTTCTCAAATCGTTATAGATTTATGCATTTTAGCGTATTAAAAAATAAACTGTCAGCCGCACTCTTCATTTCAGCCATATATTTTATTGTATGGAGTCTAATCGTACTGCTATTTCCATCTGTTCTTTCCTCAGTTGTTATCACCGGAGTAAACACTCCTTTGATCTTTTGGGATCTCATGGGTTTGATAACACTTATATTGGGTGTTGGTCTTATTATCGCAGCATTTAACCCTTTCAGACATTGGCCCATAATTTTATTGGTCACGCTTTTTCATTTTGCGATGATCTGCGGTTTTATATATGGTTATTCGCTCGGATTCTTCAATAGTAATTTTATTAAATTCGTTTTTTTTAATCATACTATTTGGCTCATCCCGAATATTTCAGCTCTCTATCTTACTTATAAAAGAAGTTTTATCACCGACGAACTCCTCATCGATTCCTTTAGTCAGGAGCAATACCCTCTTGATCTGTTCGAAACAGTGCAAGGGGAAAATATTGCAGAACTCAGCAATAAATCACCGATCATGTTGGTATTTCTGCGTCATTTTGGTTGTCCATTTTGCAAACACTCACTCCTCAAACTAAATAAATACAAACAACAATTACAGGAAAAAGGAATTAAGATCGCGGTTGTTTATATGGTTGATGAAGAAACAGCTAAACCCTATCTTGCTCAATACGACCTGGAAGATATTTCACAGGTAAGTGATCCCGAAGAAATTTTTTATAAAAGTTTTAAGCTCAAAAGAGGAAGTTTCACACAGTTATTCGGATTGAAAGTGTGGCTTCGGTGGATCGAATTAGGGGTGTCTAATAAATTGTTTAATACTAAACCTCAAGGAAATGTTTCGCAAATGCCGGGCATTTTTTTACTCAAAGACGGCAAAATAGTTAAACAATATAACTACAACTCCATAGCAGATAAACCTGACTATGGAATGTTTCTGAACTATAATTTGTAAAAATTTCTAACATTAAAGTTATGTTTTGGGCGCGTCCTTTCAGGTCGGGCTTTACGCTACAACTCCTCGCCTCGTGCCTCGGCTGTGGGGTTTCCGCTGCAATCCCTCGCGCGTCTACTGCCGATAATTTATCGGATACCCGTAAATCTATCGCTCAACAAATGTTATTTTTGTGCATCACCTCTAAATATTGGCAGCACAAAAAAAATACGATTACAAGTTATTATTCAGAAGGTATATTCTGATTATAGTTGATGTATTGCTGGTGGTTACAGCACTATTAATTTATTTGCGTTTTTTCCATCCTACGGCACTACAATCCTATCATACCTTTTTGGATAATTTATTGTGGATGGCAGTACTCATATTATTGTGGTTCATCTACTCCTATATTTTTAATTTATATAAACTTTCCAACGTAGATCGCATAACCGCTACTATCAGAAATACAATTTTTACAGCAGTATTAACAGGTTCTACCTATTTATTCATTCCCTTTTTAAGCCCAACTCTTCCAATGAGCAGAACACCGGCATTTGTGCTTATTGCTGCTATGGTGATCTTGGTTCTTATTTGGCGATTATGTTACGCGGCTTTTTTTATACATCCTATTTTAAATAAAAAAGCATTGGTTGTCGGGGCCGGATATACTGGAAGGGAAATTGTAAGAACCTTGTTACATGATGCTTCCATTTACCATAAAACCGCATATAAAATTTATGGATTTATTGATGATGATAACACTAAGCAGGGAAAGGTGTACGACGACATAAAAGTGGTGGGTAATGGTAATCTCTTATTAAAATTTGCTAAACGATTGGACATTGATGAAATAATAATGGCCATTCCTGACAAAGAAACCCTTTCAACCGGCTTGTTTTCAAATTTAATAGATTGCGAAAATTCAGGAATACAAGTAATTCCTGCAACACAGATCTATGAGGAACAAACCGGAAGGGTAATGATAAAGATCAAAGAAAATGAATTACATCTCACTAACCCTTATAGTATCGTTCATAAAGATAATTTTTACACATTTACAAACAGGATAATAAATATCAGTTGCGCTTTGATCGCAGGATTTTTCTTTCTCATTGTATTGCCGTTTGTTTGGCTTGGAAATTTAATTTTCAGTAAGGGACCCCTGTTTTTTTTACAGGAAAGAGTAGGGGAGAACAACAAAAAATTCAAGATCATTAAATTCAGAACCATGATCGTTGATGCTGAAAAGGATACCGGACCTCAATTTGCACAAAAAAATGATGACCGTATAACGAGGGTTGGCAATATATTGCGCAAGACCCGATTTGATGAATTACCGCAATTCTGGAATGTGTTGCGGGGGGATATTAATTTAATTGGTCCGCGACCTGAGCGGGAATATTTTGTGGAAGAACTCAGCAAAAAAATTCCCTTTTTCAAACTTCGCAATTCCGTAAAACCCGGCTTGACCGGCTGGGCTCAGGTAAAACATCATTACGCCTCCGATTTTGACGACACTCTCGTTAAACTACAATATGACCTATATTATATAAAACACCGCTCACTCTTATTGGATCTACTTATCATATTTAAGACCATAGCAGTAATGATAAAATTTAAAGGAACCTAATACCCGGAAATTGGAAACTCTAAACAGAAATATTCCGGAAAAAATATTCTTTATTTTAATTTGCGTTATAGCAGTTTTAATACCCGTACATAAAACACTTGCATCTCCCGTCATTTTACTTTCTATTTTATTGGTTCTTATTAGTGGCGATTATAAAAATAAATGGTTCAGATTATCAGGCAATAAACGCAATTTTATTTTTATTGGATTTTACCTGCTTTTTCTTTTTGGATATCTGATCTCCGAAAATAAACAGGAAGCACTTGTTGATCTTAGGGTGAAGTTATATTTATTATTAATTCCAATATTTTGGGCTGCTGCAATATCTTTTACAAAAAAAGAAATACAAAAGATATTATTATGCTTTGTGATCTCCTGTATTCTATTTGCAATTTTTGCTCTTGCAGTTGCAGGTTATCATTTTTTTGTTACCGGGGAAAATAAATTTTATTATATAGATCTTGTGTCATTTACATTTTTACATCCCTCTTACATCGGAATGTTCGAGGCTTTTGCATTTATTATAATTTCTATAGATCTTATAAAAGGCTGGTCGCAATTTTCGAATAAGAGGAAATGGGCTTATTTATCAGTTTTACTTTTTCTGACACTTTTTATTTTTCTTCTCACTGCTAAAATGGCTATAGCATCGCTATTTATATTTGGGAATATCGCTTTTTTTATCCTTGCTAAAAATAATTTGGGAAGAAAATATGCTTTGCTGATAATTTTAAGCTGCAATATTATTGCGCTAACAGCATTGTTGAGTTTGCCTTATACAAGAGAACGATTTAAACTGTTGTTCACCTATGATGAGGTTGCTTATGCTAATTCCGTAAACTCCAGATCAGAAATTTGGAAGGCCTCCATTGAGGTTGCCAATCAAGCTCTCCTTTTTGGAACCGGATCAGGAGATGCTGAAAAGGAGCTTACCGATGCCTATTCCCGCAATGGATTTGAAAAGGGCGTAGCCGAAGCATACAATACACACAATCAATACCTACAGGTGTTGGTGGAGACCGGAATAATAGGTTTGATCCTCTTTATCGCCTTTTTTGGCTTTTGCATCAGAGCAGCACTTATCGACAAAAACTACCTCTATCTTTCCTTTCATCTGCTTTTCATGGTGAATATTTTTACGGAATCCATGCTAAAGACCCAAAGCGGGGTTGTTTTTTTTGTTTTCTTCAATACCTTGCTGGGCTTAGGTTTTAGGCCTAAATCTTAAATTTCGAACACTTTTTTTACTTTTTTTTTAACCCTGCTGTAACTTTTTTAAGGGGTGTTTCGCCATATGTTCAAATTCAGAAATCTAAAATCGTAAACAAAATAAAACATCAAATTATGAAATCGTTATTCACACTCGCATTTATCCTTTTAAATGTTACACTTTTTGCCGGAAACGAAAAAACAAATGTTACCGACAAGGAAAAAACCAAGGTCATTGAAAATATTTCCCAGTTAATGGGAGGAGACGAAGTAATATCCGCACTTGGCATAAGCGGCCAGGCCGGGGTAACAATTAAAGTGGATGAACAAGGAATTATGCACGTAGAAGAAGTTCAGGCAAATGATTATTTATTGGAATACCACCTTCGCAAAAGTATTGATGGTGTAAAAATGATAGTTAGTGATTCACTTGTAGGTAAAACAGTTTCTTTTTTCGTAAACGTTGTGCAGTCGAAATAGTGTCATCCTTTCGATCGCAAAAGGCTCTCAGCAATGAGGGCCTTTTTTATTTATTAACTACTCCTAATTTAAATTATATATATGAATGTAGATTTATTTTGTTAATTTATTTTAATAAACCTTCACATTAATTAATACTTATAACTGTAACTTTTAAGGGTTTAAATATACTAATGTAAAGTGGTCGGAAGTTATATTACTCTGATCATTACCACTATTTTATTTAAAAATTAAATACTACAATTATGAAAATTTATCTTTTGATCTTCGCTCTCTTACTAACAACAGCAACCTTTGCAGGAAATGATGAAACCACCTGCAACAAAAATTCTATTTCAGATGAAATTTCCGAAAAGGTCGGACAAAAAACACCTTTTGTTACTTTCGATCTGGAAGGATATGTTACTATTCTATTTACCATAGATGAAAATAATATCCTGCATATTTCACAGATCCAATCTGAAAATGAATTCCTGAAAAATCATGTTATGGAAACCTTAAACAATGAAAAGGTGAAAAACGATTGCGCGGAGCATAACAAAACTTACGCATTGAAATTACATTATATTCAGTATAGTTGAAGATGGAAATTGTTTCCCGCAGAGCTCGCCGACCTGCCTGCCAACTGCGTCAGCGTCAGGCAGGGGGGCAGAGGTTGCAGAGGTGATAAAATCTCTAAAGAGATTTTTTAAATTAATAATATATATTTCATCAAACACATATTTCATCACAATTCAAACTCTGTGCTCTCTGTGGGAAATTTTTATTTACATAATACAAGCTCTGCACCCCCTGCCCCTCAGCGCAGTCTGCACGAAATTTTTAATCCATAACACAAACTCTGCGCCCCCTGCCCCTCAGCGCCCTCTGCGGGAAATTTTTATTTACATAACACAAACTCTGCGCTCCCTGCACCTCTGTGTACTCTGCGGGAAATTTTTAATCCGCAACACAAATTGTGCTTAATCTTCCCCTCTGCGAGAACCCAATCTCTCCATATAAAATTTCCTTCCTATTTTTGCATTAATTAAACCGAAATAAGCTATGGCAAGTGGAAAATATAAAACATGGAGAATATTTTTGTTCACATTATTGCTCGTTGCTGCCATAGTAGGCGTATTAGGTTATGCTAAATACAAAAAGGTTGTACAACCTAATTTAACAATGGAAGAAAATTTTTCCCTCTATCTCACTTCTGATCCCCAAATGGAATCAGTTACGGAACAATTAAAAAATGCTAATATTTTAAACGATGAAGCAAGTTTTTATTGGTGGGCAACAAAAAAGAAACTTGGAGAGAATCTGCACCCCGGCAGATATATTCTTAAAAACGGAATGAGTAACAGAGATATTGTAAATCTTTTAATGAGCGGACGACAAACACCAGTAAATGTTACCTTTAATAATATCAGAACAAAAAAGGATTTTGCTGGGAGGATAGGTGAACAAATTGAAGCTGATTCTATAGATTTTGTAAAATACTTCGACACCACAACCTATTTTAAATCCCTGGGATTAACAAAAGATAATTTCATGACCTTATTTATTCCAAATACATATGAATTATATTGGAATACTGATGCAGCATCCTTTATTAAAAGAATGGAAAAAGAACATGCAGCATTTTGGTCACCTGCAAGATTAAACAAAGCAAAGGAAATTGGATTAACACCGCAGGAAGTTCACATTCTTGCTTCCATTGTTTATTCCGAAAACGACCGCGCATCCGACGAGGCATCAAGAATTGCCGGTGTTTATATGAATCGTATTCACAAAGGAATGAAACTGGAAGCTGATCCAACGGTTAAATTTGCGATCGGCGATTTTGCCAAAAAACGAATTTATTTCGCAGATCTGGAAATTGAATCACCATATAATACCTATAAATATGCAGGCCTGCCTCCAGGGCCCATCCACATGCCACCAATAAAATATATTGATGCCGTATTGAACTATGAAAAAAATGATTATATCTTTCTCTGTGGCCGCGGCGATGGTTCAGGCAGACATTATTTTGCAAAAACACTAGCGGAACATAATAGAAACAGAGCAATGTACATTAATACCCTCAATAGTCTTGGAATAAAATGATTAGGGTATAAGGGTTATCTGAAATCAGTTATTGGTGTTCGTAAATAAAGTGTAAAAAACTACAATTGCATATTATTTTTATTTAGTCTTGTAAAAAATTACAAGCCTATGACATTTAAATTACCCAAAAATCTACTTACCTTCTTAATTGGCCTATGTTTCAGTTTGACTGTGCAGGGGCAATTTACTATTTCCGGTAAAATATCGGATAACGAGGGTGAAACCTTAGTTGGTGTTAATGTTTTGATAAAAAATACACCTTCCGGAACAGTTTCCGACATTGATGGAAACTATATTTTACAGGTCTCAGGATCTTCTGCCACACTTGTATATTCTTTTGTTGGATTTAAAACAATGGAAAAAGAAGTAACATCGGCGTCTGGAACGGTAAATATAGTGATGGAATCAACAACCTCAACACTTGACCAGGTTGTAATTTCAGGTTTGGCAACGTCAGTAAAACGATCCAATCTAGCAAATTCTGTGGCTACTATTTCATCCGAATCTATTAATGGAACAACTACCCAATCAACTCTGGATGGCGCATTGTATGGTAAATTCAATGGAGCGCAGATCACCTCGAGTTCGGGAGCTCCGGGTGGAGGTTTTGGTATTAGAATGCGAGGAATCACATCAATTAATGCTTCCTCACAACCTTTGTTTATTATTGATGGAGTTTACATTGATAATTCAACAATAGCTCCTGGTTTGAACGTAATATCAGCTGCTGCAGCAGGTGGCAGCCAGGCGCAGTTTGCTCAGGATAATGCTTCTAATCGTATAGCCGATATTGATCCGGGTGATATTGAATCAATAGAAATATTGAAAGGTGCGTCAGCCGCCGCAATTTATGGTTCTCGTGCAGCAGGTGGTGTAATTATTATTACTACAAAAAAAGGTAAGCAAAGTGGAAGTGGATCAAATATCGCCTTATCGCAATCAATAGGTGGAACAAATATAATTAATCCACTTGGAACACGTTTATGGACATCCGAAAATGTTGAATCATTTTATGGGCCGGGTGAAGTTGCAAATTTTGAAGCCGCAGAGGCAGCCGGTACGTTGCATGATTATGAAGATGAATTATATGGCAATACCGGAATTCTTTCCGATACCAGATTATCTGTATCCGGTGGAAGCGACAGAACCTCCTTTTATGCGAGCGGATCATATAAAAATGAAGGTGGCATAGTGCCT
>JAYSYX010000060.1:0-5252 GCA_043727235.1 Bacteroidota bacterium | reverse complement strand
TCGGCTTCTGTTTTACCTGCGATATTATCTATCACAACAAAACTTAATGTTCCAATTTCACCATAACCTGAGGCATTGGAATTATCAGTTCTAACAGCACCACCATCGGCATTAAGATCAACACCATTGTTTTTAGTTAATTGTAAATAATTATCCGCATTTACCATCCATGAATCATTAAAATTAATTTTAATGGAACCTGGTTCAATATTTTCTCCGTCAACAACTACATTAAAACGAATACCATAAATTGCATCCACCATATTTGCAGCATCACCTAAAATAATTGGAATTGTATTTAATCCAATTGTAGCCGCACCATCTGTTACAAGAGATAATGGAATATCGGCAGCATCTGTTCTTAAAGTATTTACTACGTGCTCAAAAGAATAATTAACCGACACTGCAGTTGTATCATCATCATTAATTATTCCGTCGCCATTACAATCAGTATATTTATTATTTGTACCATCAGGCAATGCTGTTACCCAGGGTTCTGCATTTTGTGCTGTCCAGTCAATGGTAGCATCAGCTCGTGGAGCACCTGTTGATCCATATCCCAAACCAATTGCAAGCAGATCATCCATATCAGTTAATCCACTATTGTCGGCATCACCCGGCCATACACAATTAAAGATACAAGAAGGTAAATTTTCCAGATCATCGCTGGCAATTAAAGTAAAATATGATGGAACCCCAATTTCCCAGAAGGTACCACCGAGAATGTAACCATCGTTATGTGGTTTTATGACTTCAATAGTATTATAAGGAGCATAATCAATTGTAACTGCTGAGACCTCAGTGCTATAACTAACAAGTGTGACTATTTCCATATAATCATCCGGAGACTCCCCATAACTGGTACCGATAAAATTGTATCTCACCATTTTTAAATCTCCGGAAGTTACACTGGAAAGAGTATAAGCTGTAGAATTATATAAAGCACCCGGATGCGTTGCATATCCATTAAAAACACCATCATAACTTACATAACATATATATGGACTCCATTGATCTCCAAAAAAACCACCTGTGTTCTCCGACCCAACAACGAAATAACCATCGAGGCCGTCCACCAAAATTTGTGTAGCATACGAGGTTTCCAGATCTCCACTGCACCTCATCGACATTTCAAAATTAAACGAAGCGGAGAATCTTGCTATATCAGAAACAATACTATCCGGACAAATAAAGGATAAAGTTATTAAAACTTCACCGAGTTCGTCATGTGTAATGTCGGTTGCAGTTCCTATAATAACCCCATCTCTAATATCAACGTAATCGTAATTTGTTGCGCTGATAAAAGCACCTGTTGCATTATCAACAGTATAAAAATAAATCGTTTTTTCAACATCATTCGGCGCAATTACGGCAATATTTCCTCCTGGTAATTGGTAAGCGTAAACTTGTCCACCTGAATTTTCCGGCAAAAGATCGGTCCACGCCTCACTTGACCACACAAAGTTTCCCGAAGCATCAGTTTTAACTATCCAGGGTCTGTAACCGTCTGCCAAAATAGAAGAAAGCAGAAATCCACCGTCAGTAGGAACGGGCGCAATACGCTGCGCTATTTCTAAGGTTCCTGGATGATCAAAAGAATTTTCCCAAATTACATTTCCACTCAGGTCATTTTTCACCACATAAAGTTCACCCTCGAAAATATCAATCAACCCAATGTCGCCAATTGATACCGAACCTGTTGCATCAACATAAATGTCTTTTGCATTTGCTCCCATCCAGGTAGGAGTACCCTGTTTTGCGTAGGACCATGTCTGTGCCGACAAGGATCCGCAAACGCAGATCAGCAGAATTACTGGGATAGAGAATAAATTAGTTTTCATACGCTATAAAGTTAACTGTTAGAAATTTTAGTAATGCAAAGATTAGCAGTGTTCTATCGATAAAGAAATACAAATTCACTACTTTTATAGCTGAATTAGTTGTATAAATAAATGATAAGTTATTGTTTATCAATATTTTAGTCGCATAAAATCACAAATTTATAGTAATGGCACTTCCCAAAGTTATAACCATTTATAAGGCTTTAACTCCAAAAGAACAGGAGCTTTTTGCCGATTTTGTGAGAAGTCCCTATAATAATAAGCGTAAAAAGATCTTATTGCTGCTCGATATCGTTGAAAATGCCTTCAAAAATGAAGCAAGCGGAGCCTGGGACAAGGCCGCTGCACACAAATTGATATTTGGAGATGCAGGCGAAGGGGAGTTTCAAATAAATAATTTACTGAGCGATCTGTATAAATTGCTTGAAAAATATCTTGCCTGGAAACAATTTGAAAAACATCAGGACAGAAAAGATGTGTTGGTGATTGAAAATCTGATGGAAACAGCGATAACGGAAAATGCAGGAAAAATAATATGGAGAAAAACGCAGAATGAGGAAAGTAATGACGCTGTCTCCAATTTTAAATTATATCAATTAGCAGATCAATATTATTTTCAATTATCGAGAAAGGGAGATAATTCACATTTAATAAAAAGTCAGGAAGCTTTGGATATTTATTATCTGAGCAATCAATTAAAGATTTGGTGTGAGTTGATGAACCGCTCCAATATTCTTGCTTTGCAATACGACAATATTAAATTTGATCGCTTCATTCAGTTTTTGGAAAATAATTTAACGGATTATTCGCATTATCCAACGGTGAGCATATATTATCCGATATTACAATGGTTAAAAGATCCGGATAGTGATGCATGGTTTGACGGCTTTCGGGAAAAGCTTTTTTTACATATAAAAGAGTTCCCGGAAGTTGAGGCAAAGGATATTGTAGCCTATATTCAAAATTATTGTGTTAAAAGAATTAATCAGGGCAGAAATGAATTTTTGCGCGAATGGTTTGAGATAGCACAATTTATGTTGCCTTTGAATTTGTTAAACGACAATAAATATATTTCGGAGTGGACCTATAAAAATATCATAACAGTTGGAGTGCGATTACATGCCTTTGAATGGACGGAAAATTTTATTCATGCATATTATACCAAACTTGCACCGGAACAGCGTGATAACGCCTATCAATATAATCTTGCGGTTTATTATTATGAGAAACAGGATTATGATCACGCCATGCAGCTTTTAAATCGTGTACATTTCACCGATCCGAATTATTACCTGGATGCAAAAAGTATTTTATTAAAAATATTTTACGATCACCAGGAATTTGAAGCTCTATTATCGCTGAAAGACACCGTTAAAATATATTTGATGCGCGATAAACAATTAAGTGGAAGTCAGCGCACACTCTATAAAAATTTATTTAACAACACTATAAAACTGTACAAACTTCGTATCAACAAGGGCATAGTTAATGAGCAGAAATGGAGTAAATTATTTGTGGCACTTCGTCAGGAAGTAGATTCCACTTCCATTTTAGCAAATAAACAATGGCTACAATTAAAAATAGCTGAGATCAGGGATATTCGATAATTACAAGTCGCGTTTTTTAATGATGAACCAAGTTCCAATACAAAAAATCACAGCATAAGAAAAACCCACTCCAAGTGCGAGAGCAGTTGGCGCTGAAGCTGGGGCATCCATACCCCCGCTCATAACATGATTTATCGGAAAGGGAACTAGTTTTAAAAAGTAAGTGGCAACCGGCATATAATCGCCGAATCCATCAGGGAAAATTGCTTCGCGCAGAATAACATCTACAGGAAATAAAAACAGCAGAAAAATTATTACGGCAAGTCCTGTTCTTTTAAAAAGTGTGCCGAAAAAATATCCCATCGACATCAATCCTAGTGATTGTACAAAATAAGCAATTACAAACCCGCTGTGTCCGAACATGTCGGATCTTGTTTCGGGAGTAGAATAAATTGTCCCGGCAATGATTCCGCTTAGAAATAAAATCAGAGTTGAAATAACGGAAAGCAACACAACTAATAATATTTTACCTACAACTGTTTCTTTGCGTTGTAATCCATCAATCACATTTTGGCGAAGTGTGCGGTAGGTATATTCATTTCCGGTAACGAATATTACCAATATTGCAAGTATAATATTAAAATAACAGGCATATAAAGTGTAGTAATTCCAAATATTGGGGAAACCTAATACTTTATCGGAGGTCAGACCTTCATTCTCGCTTCCGCCAAGATTTTTTCCCGCAAGAAGCACAAGAACCATTAATAATAGATATAAAATAAACAGAATTTTAAATGTTCTGTATGGAAGTAATTTCGATAATTCAATTTTCAATAATCGTAACATAGATATTATTCAGCGGTTAATTCTAAAAATTGTTCTTCAAGACGTTTTTTGCGGGCATTCAAATGGCTAATTGCGATATTATTTTCGTGTAGATATTTATTTAATAAAGCAGGAGAAAAATTGGTCGCAACATTTAATATCAGAATATTATTTTCGCGAATTAATTTAGTAATTCCGCGGTAATTATTCAGGGAGGATATCAAGAGCTCCATATTCTCCGCCGAAATTTCGAGCTGATCTTCTCCTTTTATTAATTGTGCAACGGAACCTTCCGCGAGTAAATTTCCTTTTTTTATCACACTTACATGCGTACACACTTTTTCTACTTCATCGAGTATATGACTCGCAATAATAATGGTTCTGCCGCCCGCTGATTGTCTGGTAATAAAATCGCGCACCTCGGCAATACCCTGGGGGTCGAGTCCGTTTGTTGGCTCATCTAAAACCAGCACATCGGGGTTTCCTAAAAGCGCGGAAGCAAGTGCAAGTCGCTGACGCATACCTAATGAATAGGTTTTGGCCGCACTTTTTTTCCTGTCGAGTAAGTTCACGGAATTCAAAACAGCGTCAATTTCCTTTTCATCCACCCCTTTTATTTTGGCTACCACACGCAAATTTTGTTCTCCCGACAAATAGGGATAAAAGTTGGGCTGCTCCAATAATGCACCAATCCTTTGACGGTTTTCATCGTTGTTACCATTTTCGAACCAGGAAAAATTTCCCGAACTGGGATGAATTATTCCGAGCAACATGCCGAGTGTGGTGGTTTTACCGCTTCCATTCGGACCTAGTATACCATATACTGCTCCTTTTTCAACACGCAGATTCAATCCATTTACGGCTTTTATTGGCCCGTAATGTTTTTTGAGATCGTTGGTGGATAATATTACTTCCAAGATTTTAAGTTTGAGGGCAAATGTAAGGAGAAAGGAGGAAGGAGAGAGGAGTGAGGAGGAAGGAGTTAAAATTTCTTGGGAAATTTTTGCAAATCCCTCCGTTTGTTTTCCCGTGTCCCGCG
>JAYSYX010000059.1:0-5254 GCA_043727235.1 Bacteroidota bacterium | reverse complement strand
CAGCATCCGTAGCTTTAGCGAAGGATGCTCCTTAGACCCTTCCCCTTCTCCCTTCGAATCTTCTCCCTTCGATTCTTCCCGCACTTCTCCCTTCAATTCTTTGTATTTGGTTTATCTTCGCAAAAATTTACCAAATGCCCACACCCTGGTCCAATAATAATATCATTCGCATCACATTACTGATACTTATTACCCTCGCATTAGTATTTGGTGTTGTTTGGCTGATCTTACAGATCACAACAATATTGTTTTATTTTATAATTGCTGCAATTATTTCCATTATCGGGAAACCAATTTGCGATTTTCTGGAGCGTTTTAAAATAGGAAAGTATAAAATTCCCAATGTAATTTCTTCATTAATTACAATATCCGTTTTATTCGGGATCATATTCGGAATTGTTAAAATGTTCACTCCTTTGGTGGTTGAACAAACCAATAATATCAGCAATATTAATACAGAACAAGTTGCGATAGGATTACAGCAACAAATGGAAGCTCTTGACTCTTTGGTGGTGCGTTTTCAGGATCCCAATGTTCCGCAACAATCTGTTGATCAGATAATTAACGATAATTTGAAGAACTGGATAAATGTAACATCCGTCACTCATATTTTTAATAATATTTTAGGCGGATTGGGAAATATTATTGTTGCTTTATTTTCCATCACTTTTATTTCGTTTTTCTTTTTACGAGATGAAAAATTGTTTTATAATATCGTGATGATACTCACTCCAACAAAATTTGAACCCAACGCCAAACGCATTTTACATTCCAGTAAAAAATATCTCACCCGATATTTTGTTGGATTGATCATTCAATCGCTCATTGTATTTATTTTAATTGCAGGAGGATTACTAGCACTTGGATTCGGACCAAACAGTTGGCTGATCGCTTTATTTGCCGGTATTATAAATATTATTCCATATATAGGACCTATCATCGGAATGTTATTTGGAATGTTTATTGGAATTACCACTAATTTAAGTGTAGATCCTAATTTTGATATCACTCCTATGTTAATTCAATTATTTATTCTTTTCCAGGGAGTGCAACTCATCGATAATTTTATTTCCCAACCCATTATCTATTCCAATTCCATAAAGGCACATCCATTAGAAGTGTTTTTTGTGGTATTGGTATTTGGTTCCCTCGCAGGAGTTCCCGGAATGATCGCCGCCATGCCGGTGTATGCATTCTTCCGCATTATCGCCAAAGAGTTTTTCAGCGAACTAAAAATTGTAAGGAAAATGACCCAGGGGATCGATTAGATGAAACTGCAATTTTAAGTGAACCCATCAAAAATAAATTGTCAGGAAAACAGTAAAGGCAAAAGGTAATCACTAATATTCGTTGCATTAATAAATGATATATGACTTGGTAAATACGACAGGCCATCGTTGACTTAGATTATAAATTCTGTTTCTAATTCTAACTTGATTTGTTGAATTCAGAAAAATAAATATACAATTTTCTTAAATTTCTTTGTGTAAACTTCATGTTTTTGGCGACTTCGTGCAAAAAAAAAATTTAAACTAGAACTCCTTGAAATTCAGACCTTTCAGTCTTTCAACCATGATTAAATAAACTACAATTATACTTTTATTTGAAAAACTTAATAATTATGTCGATCTTTGCACACCAACACCAACACACACTTCCACATTATAATCAAATATTCATTTCACACGGTAAAGCGGGCATATTTTACCACACATTATTTGACATAAATTACCACACAGTAAAAAAGGAAAATATTCCACATCGAAGCAGGAATAAATCACCACACATTAAAGCAGGCATGTAATACCACATTTAAAGCATATAAACATTACCACACCGTAAGCATTCATACATTACCGCACTGTAAGCAGACATACATCACCACACCTTAGCAGACATACACGATTTTTAATCGATTTTTTTAATCCTAAAAAGTTCTGCAATGAGAAAATTACTTAACTGTCCATTTTTTGCATTAATACTCTTATGTGTTTTATGCAACACATCATTTGCGCAAACAAAGGCTTTAAAACCCTTAGCTAAAATGATCTCTGATTCTAAAACTGCGAATATCCAATTTAAAAATTCAACACCTTTTGTTTTAAATGCAGATCCTGTCTTTAAAACAAATACGGATGCATTCGCAAATAATATTACCTATGCTAAATTAGATCTTGTGCAAATTGGCACACTAAACAAAACAAAAAATGCCGCACTCGAATTAAGTATCCCATACAAAAATAATACCCTATCCCTTGAACTTATTGAGGTAAATATTTTTGCCGATGGATTTAAAATCAGTACCGACATTTCAAATGACGAAGCAATTAACTATCAACCCGGAGTATATTATCAGGGAATAGTAAAAGATGATCCTAATTCCATAGTTGCCATTAGTATTTTCGAAAATGAAATTATGGGAATTATCTCTACCACAGCTGATGGAAATATTAATATCGGAAGATATTTTAAAGGAGAAAAAAATGATTATCTCATATTTTCTGACCGCGATATTTTAGTGGAAAATATTAATGCAGGTTGTGCAACAATTGAAGATGAATCCTATCTTGATCAATTTCACGAGATCATGGAAATTGAAGGAAGTTCACGAATAACCGCTTGTCCGAAAATATATTTCGAAGCAGATTATCAGTTATATCAAAATAAAGGTACCGTAACAAATACTGTAAATTATATTACCGGTATTTATAATAATTCTGCAGTAATTTATACAAATGAAACTGTGCCGACTCAAATTTCTGAAATATTTGTATGGACAACCAGTGACGGATATTCCGCTGTTACTTCCTATGATGCACTAGATGATTTTAAGGCTAATCGCCCAACATTTAATGGAGATATTGCACATCTTTTAGCATTGGATCCGGGAGGATTAGGTGGAGTTGCAGCTACAATTAATGGTTTATGTAATTCCTATAAATACTGTTACAGCGATATAGATGCGAGCTATTCTGATTTTCCTACCTACAGCTGGACAGTAATGGTTGTTACCCATGAAATGGGACATTTATTCGGAAGTTATCACACTCAAAATTGTTCAGCCTGGGCTACCGGAGCTTTGGATAATTGTTATACCACTGAAGGTGGTTGCGCCGCTGGTCCTCCACCGGTTGGAGGAGGAACAATAATGAGTTATTGTCACATCACAGGTTACGGAATTAATTTCAATAACGGATTTGGAATTCTACCCGGTAATGCAATAAGAAATACAATTTCTTCTGCTGCATGCATTACCTCTTGTGGCGGTACACCAACTTATTGTGCTCCCTTAGGATTATCCACAGTAAATGAATGGATACAAACAATAAATATTGCAGGAACAACTAATAATTCAGGAAATAACGGTGGTTATGAAGATTTTACTGCAACAACAATTAATTTAACCTCCGGTGGAACCGCATCATTTACTTTAACTCCCGGATTTTCCGGAATCACGTATCCCCAATATTTTTCCATTTGGGTAGATCATAATAAAGATCTTGATTTTACCGATGTCGGTGAAAATGTGTATAATTCAGGTGCTGTTACTGCAGCTGTGAGCGGAAGTTTTTCTGTCCCCGCAGGATTAACAGGAACAACGCGTATGCGTATCAGTATGAAATATAATGCACTTGCCACTTCATGCGAAACTTTCGATAAGGGTGAAGTGGAAGATTATACTGCATCCTTTACTGCTGCCGGTGGTACTTATTGCACAAGCATAGGAACTTCCAGCATACCAAGACATATCGATTATATTAATATTGGAACTATCACAAGAACTTCAGGTAGTGATGGTGGATATTATAACGGCACAGCACTTTCAACTAATGTTTCTAAAGGAAGCACCTATGCATTAAAATACAGCGCCGGTTTTTCCGGTACTGTTTATCAGATGTATTGGAAAGGATGGATAGATTATAATAATGATGGCGATTTTGCAGATGCAGGCGAACAAATACTTCAAAAAGTAACTAGCACATCGGCAATTTTTAATAAAAATATAAACATTCCATTAACTGCAACTACCGGTTTATTAAGAATGCGCATCAGCTGCAAATATGGTGCATATCCAACTTCCTGCGAAACCTTCTCCAATGGTGAAGTTGAGGATTATACAATTAATATTTTACCGGGATTAATTTTTGAGGAAACAAATACTTTTTCAGTTAACATTTATCCAAATCCATCTAATGGAATTTATCAATTGGAATATATCAATGCAATAGATGGTGGAATTAATATCGAAGTTTTTGATATCACCGGAAAAAATATTTTAATTGAAAATATACAAGAGGAACAAGGTGTAATAAGTTTGAATATCACCAACGTTGCACCCGGATTATATTTTATTAAAGCTACATTGTCGAACGGCGAAACAATAATTAAACAGGTTATTAAAAATTAAAATTAAAACTTTGCATCTCCCTGCGCCTTTGTATGAACAAATTTTTTCACGCAAAGGCGCAAAGACGCAAAGAAACAGCCGGATTAAATTTGAATATTTAAAAACCCATAACACCCTTTGCGGCTTTGCGTGACATTTTTTTTAATCCATATTTGTGTTCTAATCGTATCTTTAGAGATCAAAACATATTCCGATGCGATTATTATCTGGTCTTTTTATACTTTTTCTTGCAACAGCATTTGTTTCCTGCAAAACGATCACAGGCATACAAACAGATTCAAAACCAATAAGTCATGATATTTTTAATGGTCTCCTCAAAAACAATGTGAATGAAGCGGGATTTGTAAATTATGAAAAATTTATTGCTGATAGTCTGAAACTAAATTCCTATCTGCAATTAATGGAAACAAATTACCCCAACGAAAAAACCTGGAGCCGCGATGAAATAATGGCATATTGGATCAATGCTTATAATGCATATACCATTCAATTAATTATTCGCAATTATCCGCTTGCAAGTATTAAGGATATTCAACCCGGTGTTGCATTTATTAATTCTGTCTGGGATATTAAATTTATCACCATTGAAGGACAACTTTTAGATCTCAACAATATTGAACACAATATCCTCCGAAAAATGGACGAACCCCGGATTCATTTCGCCGTTAATTGCGCAAGTTATAGTTGCCCCAAATTATTAAACGAAGCCTACACTGCAAATAAATTAGAAAAACAATTACAGCAACAGGCGATAGATTTTATAAACGATCCCACCCGAAATAAAATCACTTCCGACAGCGCTCAGGTAAGTTCCATCTTCAACTGGTTCACCGGCGATTTTACAAA
>JAYSYX010000058.1:0-14664 GCA_043727235.1 Bacteroidota bacterium | reverse complement strand
CGACTTACAAGCGAAAGATTTCTCAACTATTATAAAAAAATATTAAAACCCGGCGGAATTATTCATCTTAAAACAGACGATCCCACTTTATATCAGTTTACTCTGGATACCATAGATCAACTTAAATTAAAATTAATTTATAGCGATGATGATATTTATTCAAAACCATTGCCTCATTCTTTTTTGGAAATTAAGACGTATTATGAAGGTATGCATTTGGAGGAGGGACGGTTGATTAAATATGTTGCGTTTTGTTTAGAGTAGGCAGTGTCGGTTGGCAGTGACAGTGACAGTGGCAGTAGGCAGTAGGCAGTGGCAGTAGGCATTGGCAGTAGGCAGTGGCAGTAGGCAGTGGCAGTACCGTTATAGTGTTTATTTATAGGAAATAAATTTATCTGCGTTATTTATCATGTTGTTTATTAATTTGCCTACTTCAGGAGATTTTTCATTAAGTCTCTGAAAAGTGGATTCATCAATATAATTACACTTGAATGCAAATTCTAACCATATCTGTGTTTCAGAATTTTCAGCATCGCTATCAGAAAGCTTTGAAATGAAATGGTTTTTATACCGTCTCTTTCGGTAGGCTTCGCCAATATTTGCACATACACTTCGCGACGATCTTCGAATCTGGTCGGTTAATGAATATTTTTCTTCAATCGGAAATTTTTTAGAAATTTCAAATATTTCCATAGCCAACTCAAAACCTTTAACATAGGCGTAGAGTTCTTTAAAATCTGCCATTTATTGTCAATTAAGGGTTAAACAATAATTACAAATATCATAAAAAAATTAATATTTATATAAAAACCTTAAAAACATTTAACACCACATTCAAGACCAGATATTTGAATGTTACGATACTACCACTGCTCACTACCACTGCCCACTGTATTTACTGCCACTGCCTACAGTCTACTATCTTACTGCCACTGCCTACTATCCTTACTGCCACTGCCTACTGATCACTGCCACTGCCTACTGATCACTGCCAATGCCTACTATCCTTACTGCCACTGCCTACTCCCCCAACGACTCCATCAACTCCCCCAATTCATCATAATCCCTCACTCCTACTTCCAATTCAGTAACTCCTTTAATTTGAATTGCATCGCCTAAAAACTGCGAAATATCAAATTCTTTATTTGTAATATCAATCATAATTGGAAATTGATTTGCAGGGAGATCAAATGAATTTTCTTCTTCTGATAAAATAAATAAAATATTTTTTGATGAAATAAATTGTGCATTTTCTTTAGAGGATTTAAAAATTATTGGCAGATCGCTATTAACTTTTAAACCTGGTGAATCAAAATATTCATCTGTTAATTCTAGAACATCAGGTTCGAAAAAATTGATGATATTTAGGACATTGTCCAAATCTTGGTTTGCGAATTCGGCGACTATTTTAGGCCCGTGGATCCAACCTTTTATGGCGAGTGCATTTTGGGGAGAAATATAATTTGGCGATTTCGGATCGAAACAAAATCCGATATAATCAACTTCGTATGCAGCAAAAAAACGCGCATCGGTAAGATTCGTGATGGAACCGGCTTTAAAAGGTATTTTTAGCGGCATAAATAATTCAGTTGTGTTGATTTGAATAACAAAGGAGCAAAACCTATTTTTGATAAACAAATATTATGGCGGAATATTCAAATAAAGAAAATTTTTTTGATCTGGTTTGGCAGGTTGTTCGATTAATTCCTAAAGGCAGAGTAAGCAGTTACGGAGCCATCGCCAAATATCTGGGAACAGGATTAAGTGCACGTATGGTTGGATGGGCAATGAATGCATCTCACAATGCGAAACCAAAAGTTCCGGCGCATCGTGTTGTAAACAGAAACGGATTACTCACCGGAAAAGCACATTTTGTTCCGCCTGAAAAAATGCAATTAATGTTGGAAAAGGAAAAGATAAAAGTAAAAAATGACCAGGTGGTGGATTTTAAAAATTTATTTTGGGATCCTGCGGTGGAATTGGAGGATTTGGAATTGGGGAAATAAATCAAACCAAAATATTATCGAATATTTTTATTTGTGGTTTTTGTATCACCACAAAATGTTGTGGCGCTACAAAAACCACAAATAAAAATTTGAGGACTGCCTTACTCTCCACATCAAATTGGAATTTGCTTTGTGTTAAATGAAATTTCAACACGAAGCGAAATTCTCCATACAAACTGTATCCACTGTTTACTGCCCACTGTTTACTGCCCACTACCTACCAACTCCCCCCGGCCCCTCCACCACCAAATCCACCACCACCAAATCCGCCGAAGCCTCCTCCACCTCCGCCACTTCCGCCAAAACCTCCAAATCCGCCACCACCCCAATAGGTTGGACCGCGACCGCTGAATGTTGTGCCGCCATTTCCTCCGCGAAAAAATTTTGAGAGAATAAATAAGATAACGAAAATTAAAATGATCACTCCTAAAATGTTTGGTTTGTCCTGAGGATTACCAATCGCCTCACCATCGTAGGCCCCGGTTAAATATTTTATCATTTCAGTAGTTGCAGCATCAATGCCACCATAATAATTATTTTGCTGAAATGCAGGAGTTAAAATTTCACGATAAATTCTGCTTGCACGTGCATCGGTTATAAAAGATTCTGTACCATATCCTGTTGCGATATACATTTTTCTATCGTCAACGGCCACTAATAATACAATTCCGTTGTCAAGATCTTTTTGCCCTACTCCCCATTTCCTGCCTATTTTATATGCATAGTCAGAAATTTCAAAATCGCCAATTGTTTTTATAACAATAACAGCAATTTGAGTAGAGGTGGAATCGTTGTATAATGTTAATTTATTTTCGAGATTTGCCTCTTCGGCTGCAGGAATAATATTTGCAAGATCATTTACCAATCTGGGTGGCACAGGCCTGTCCGGGAGCTGATCATCATTTTGCGCGAATAATGAAATATTTATCAGCGATAAAATTCCGATAATAAAAATTCCTGCGAATCTCAGTTTAATCATCGTGGAAGGATATTTCATCGCTTACTTCATTAATGTCGCTATGAAGAGTAGGAAAAAAATGTTTAAGTTGTTCTCCGCTTTCGTAAATGGCATTTATTATTCCATCTAAAAACCGTCCTTCAGAAAACGTTGTTTGCATATTATTTTTAATAGTGTCCCAGAAATTTTCCGGGACACTATTATTTATACCTTCATCACCGATAATTGCAAATTTTTTATCTTTCACTGCGAGATAGATCAAAACACCATTTTTCAATTCCGTTTTGTGCATATTTAATTTGGCGAAAATTTGCGTGGAACGTTTAATTACATCGTCCCCACATTTTTCTTCCAAGTGCACACGTATTTCTCCCGAAGTGGCATTTTCTGCTTGCGCAATTGCGACCATGATTTTCGCCTTCTCTTCTTCAGAGAAAAATACTTTTGCGTTCGGCATTATTTATTTATTATCGCTGAAATCAACTTTCGGAGCAGTTTCTGCTTCTTCCGGAGCATCAAAAGTATTGCGTTTCTCCATTCCGAAAATACCGGCAATCAAGTTGCCCGGAAATGACCTTACTCTGGTATTAAAATCTTTTACTGCTGCATTATAATCTATCCGAGCAACATTGATACGATTTTCGGTACCTTCCAATTGTGATTGCAATTCTTTGAAATTTTGAGTTGCTGTAAGTGTTGGATAATTTTCCACTACAAGTAACAAACGGCTTAAAGAAGAACTTACACCGCTTTGAGCTTGGTTAAATGCAGCTAATTGCTCAGGAGTTGCAGTTGAAGGGTCAATATTAATGCTGGTTGCCTTTGCTCTGGCCTCCACTATTTCTGTAAGAGTACTTTTTTCGAAGTCAGCAGCACCTTTTACTGTATTTACCAAATTATCGATAAGGTCGAGACGGCGCTTGTAGGTTGATTCTACATTTCCCCATTTTTCATTAACGACCTCATCGGCCTTTACCATTTTGTTATATGCTCCTGCAACGTAAATTATTATTAGTACAAGTACGCCGATGCCTATCCAACGCCCCATGCGCGGATTAGCCTTAGTTGTGGATGATGCTGGTGTAGTAGCTGACATATTTAGGTTTTTTGTATCTGTAAAGATAGAATGAATTGTTAAAACATAGGATATGACGCAGTTTTGTCCTCAATATTTTAAATGAATTTTGTTCTTCCTCTGTCAAAGCCGAATTTTGAGCAAAATACCAGCTATGAGCGAACTTGTAAATGAATTTAACGCCTACCGTTCCAAAATGAACGAGGTGATACTCGGTAAACAAAATAAAGTGATAAACCGGCTTTTTAACCTCGATACCAACACCTACACCGAAGGAGCCCTATCCGTAAAAACCAAAGAAATGTTGGGATTGGTGGCGAGTATGGTACTGAGATGTGATGATTGTATAAAATATCATCTTGGGAAATGTCATGAGTTAGGGGTTACAACAGAGGAGATTTACGAGATTTTTGCAGTGGCAAATATAGTTGGGGGAACGATCGTGATTCCGCATACGAGAAGGGGGGCGGAGTTTTGGGAGGAATTAGGGGCAGTCAACAGTCAACAGTCAACAGTGGGCAGTTTGTAACATTGGAGATTTTTGCTTCGAATTGAAAGAGTCAACAGTTGGCAGTAAACAGTGGGCAGTTTGTAACATTGAAGATTATTGCTTCGAATTATACTTTTACTAGAATTTAAAGTTACAGTATATTATTAAAACAACATTAATTTTTGAAACTGAATGATATCAGATCGATTGTATTATAGCTAATTGAGTAAACTAATACGCAGGCATATTCTGTATATACTTTTTAATTATATTTACAGCTATTGTTTAATCCTTAAAAACAAAAATTATGGCTGATTTTAAAGACCTTTATGCTTATAAGAAAGGATTTGAATTATCGATGGAAATATTTGAAATAACAAAAAAATTTCCCCCTGAAGAAAAATATGCATTAACAGATCAAATTAGGAGGTCATCTCGAAGTGTATGCGCCAATATTGCAGAAGCTTTTCGAAAAAGAAGGTATCCAATCACTTTATATCAAAACTAACCGATAGCGATGCTGAAAATTCTGAAACTCAGGTTTGGTTGGAATTTGCTTTCAATTGTAAATATATTGACGAATCAACTTATAATAAATTAACAGAAAAATCGATTGAAGTTGGAAAACTATTAAGTAAAATGATAGCAAATCCAGAAATGTTTATGGATACTATAAAGTAAAATGGAATTGGATAAATCTTCGGTCTACAAACTGCCCACTGTTGCCTGTTGACTGCCCACTTATGATCTTGAGTTGAAATACGATTTTAAAACCATATAATTTATAAATAAAAGAAACCCAATGCCCAACAACAACGACGAAAAAAAACTCTACCTCCTCGACGCATTCGCATTAATATTCAGATCATATTTTGCCTTTGCGAAAAACCCGATAATTAATTCGAAGGGACAAAATACTTCGGCGATTCTAGGTTTTGTGAATACGTTGAATTTATTGATGAAAAAAACGAACTCTACACATATTGCAGTTTGTTTCGATTCTATGGAGATAACACAGCGGGAGGAGGTATTTGCGGACTATAAAGCGAATCGAGCAGAAACCCCTGAGGATATCAAATTTGCAATACCGTATATAAAAGCAATTGTCAGAGCGTTTAATATCCCATTAATTGAAAAACCGGGGTATGAAGCAGATGACATAATTGGCACTCTGGCAAAAAAAGCAAAATCTGCCGGTTATGATGTGTACATGGTAACAATGGATAAAGATTACGGACAATTAGTAGAAGACGGAATATATATGTTCAAACCAAGTTTTACAGGAACTGGATTTGATACCGTGACACTTGAAGATATTTTAAAAAAATGGGAAATTACAAATCCGCTGCAGGTTATTGATATTTTAGGCTTAATGGGAGATGCTGTAGATAATATACCCGGAGTGCCGGGGGTTGGTGAAAAAACTGCTAAAAAATTAATTCAGGAATATGGGTCTGTGGAAGGGTTATATGAAAACACGGATAAATTAAAAGGAAAACTGCAGGAAAATGTAGTGTCCTATAAAGAACAAGCTATTATGAGCAAACATCTGGCAACAATTATGTTGGATGTGCCTGTTGATTTTGAGGAAGATAAATTAATTATCGAGGATCCTGACAGAGAAAAACTTGCAGCAATTTTTCAGGAATTGGAATTTCGCAAACTTGGCAAAGATATTTTAGGTGAAGGATACAGTGTTAATGCAGAACAAAAACCGGAACAACTGGACCTATTTGGTCAGCCAATTAAATCAACCGGAAACAAAAGTGAAATTCAAAATGAAAGAGAAGAAGTTGTTGCAGGAAAAAATATTACTAATGTAGATCACAATTATATTTTAGTTTCCACTCCCGAACAAAGAAAAGATCTCCTAGCACAACTCAATAAACAAACGATATTTTGTTTTGATACAGAAACCACCGGAATTGATGCAAATGTTGCTGAATTAGTGGGACTTGCATTCAGCTGGAAGGAACAGGAAGGATATTATGTACCAATTCCTGCAGATCAGATAGAAGCACAAAAAATAGTAGATGAATTTAAATCCTTATTGGAGGATAATTCAAAAACTAAAGTTGCCCAAAATTTAAAATACGATTATTTAGCATTAAAATGGTATAAGGTAAATGTTACCGGTCCTTTTCAGGATAGTATGATAGCACATTATTTATTGGAACCTGAATTGCGTCATGGTATGGATTATCTGGCAGAAAATTATCTTGGATATTCCCCGGTGAGTATAGAAACACTTATAGGGAAAAAAGGAAAAAATCAATTAAGCATGCGTGATGCTGATGTGGAAAAGGTGAAAGAATATTCTTCGGAGGATGCTGATATTACTTTACAATTACATCACCTCTTTCAACCAATGCTCATTAAGGAAGAATTAAATACTTTGTATAATGAAGTTGAAATTCCATTGATAGAAGTTTTAGCCGATATGGAATTTGAGGGAATTAATTTGGATGTTCCATTTTTACAGGATTATTCAAAATTGCTTGAAAAAGATATTGCCGAGGCTGCAAATAAGATCTATGAGATTGCCGGAGTCCGGTTTAATATCGACTCACCTAAACAATTAGGCGAAGTATTATTTATTAAACTTAAAATTCCATACGAGGGGCAAAAAACAAAAACAGGTCAACTTTCTACAGGTGAAGATATTCTTGCAAAACTGGAACATAATTATCCAATCGCCAGTTTATTGTTGAATTACCGTGAATTGCAGAAGCTAAAATCAACTTATGTTGATTCGCTCCCTCTGCTTATAAATCCGAAAACAAACAGGTTGCATACCACTTTTGCTCAGGCTGTGGCTTCAAGCGGAAGATTGAGTTCAAATAATCCGAATTTGCAAAATATTCCGATACGAACAGAGCGCGGACAACAGGTAAGAAAAGCATTTATTCCAAGAAGCAAAGAATACAAAATATTAAGTGCCGATTATTCGCAGATCGAGTTAAGAATTATTGCCGCTTTGAGTAATGACGAGGGAATGATAGATGCATTCAAAAATGGAATGGATATTCACAGTGCAACTGCTGCAAGAGTGTTTAATGTTCCGCTAAATGAAGTATCCAGAGAGATGCGCGGAAGAGCAAAGGCTGTGAATTTTGGAATTGCATATGGCCAAACGGCATTCGGACTTTCTCAAAATTTAAATATTTCGAGAACAGAAGCTAAAGAGATAATTGATAATTACAATATGCAATTTCCGGGAGTTAAATCATTGATGGAAAGCAATATTGAATTCGCGCGTTCACATGGATATACAAAAACAGTTTTGGGAAGGAAACGTTATATTAAAGACATTAATTCTCAAAATAATACCGTTCGGTCACAGGCGGAAAGAATTGCTGTTAACTCTCCTATTCAAGGATCTGCAGCGGATATGATTAAGGTTGCAATGATAAAAATTCACCATGCTATTAAAAAAGCGAATTTAAGATCAACTATGTTGTTACAAGTACATGATGAATTGGTTTTTGATGTGCACGAAAACGAAATTGAGGAATTAAAAAAATTAGTGGTCGACAATATGGTAAATGCAATTACCATAAATGTTCCCATAGAAGCAGAAGTAGGCATTGGTGACAATTGGCTGGAAGCACATTAATAATAATTTTTACGTCAACTGATGAGAAAAGTAGAAACTGTAAATCTGCAAAAAATTGTGCTCGGAATTGCAATTCTGTTGTTGCTCATAAAATTTACTGCTTATATAGTTACGCACTCCAATGCTATTTTAACAGATGCAATTGAATCAATTGTAAATGTAGTAGCGGGAGCCTTCGGATTATACAGTCTTATACTTGCATCAAAACCCCGCGACCAGGATCATCCCTACGGACATGGAAAAATAGAATTTATATCTGCAAGCATTGAAGGAAGTATGATTTTAGTTGCAGGATTTATTATTGTGGGGAAGTCAGTTTTCAATTTATTTTATCCCCAAAGCATACAAAATATTGGGTATGGAATTATTTTGATCTCTATTGCTGGTATAGTGAATTTTATTTTGGGTATCATCATGGAAAAACGAGGGAAAAAAGTACAGTCGCTTACTTTAATTGCAGGAGGAAAACATTTACAAAGTGATGGATGGAGTACAGCAGGATTACTAATTGGTTTAACGCTTTTGTACATTTTTAAATATGAATGGATCGACAGTGCAGTTGCAATATTATTTGGAAGTTATATTTGTTATGAGGGATATAAAATAGTAAGAAAGTCAGTAGCCGGCATTATGGATGAGGCGGATTCAGAACTTTTAGATTCAATAATTACCACCCTGAACAAGAACCGAGAACCTAATTGGATAGATATACATAACATGCGTGTGATAAAATATGGAGCCAATTTGCATTTCGACAGCCATTTAACTGTTCCATATTATTTTACAGTAAAAGAAGCACACGATGAATTAGAAAAAGTAGAATCCATTATTCACAAACATCATGAAACTTCCGACGAATGGTTCGTGCATATTGATGCATGTGTTCCACCCTACATGTGCAAGATCTGTTTCAAAGCAGATTGTATGGTGCGCAAGGCAGATTTTGAACACAAAATAGAATGGAATTTAGAAAATGTGATTAGAAACAGAAAACACGGATTAACCTAATCTGCTAATCTTTTCGTGAGATCAATTTTATCTGTTTGTATAACATCTGGTTTTTTATCTAAAACTTGCTTAATGCCACCACGTGTTCGTTCACCGTAAATAACAACCTTCTTTCCCGACTTTTGAGCCAACACTACTTGTTCTGCGGTAATATTTTTATTTTCAACAACCAATCCCTCTAAGTCGCTTTCCAAAATATATTTAAAATCATTTTCAAAAGCACCAATATCCTGCATCAAAATTATAGCACTATCTAACGATTGAATTTGTTTTATAACCCTCAGGTCGGAAGTTTCTATAATTGATGTTTTCACAATATCAAATTCATTAATAATTTCTACGAGTTGTTCACTCATGACCTGAGTATACCTTTCCCTATCGGGATCAACCTCTAACTTAATATTAAAATAAAATTGTTTGGCATGTAATTGATCCTTAAAATGTGTGAGAATTTGCTTCAGGGAGGAAATGGTATGTTTTCCCTTAGAAAACATAGTAAAATCGCCATGGAAATCACATTTGTTCAGATTCGAAAATAACTGCTCGCGAACCGGGCCATTTAAATCTGTTTTAATTTCCAGAATTTTATCATGGAAAACGACTATAACATCATCTTTGGATAATTGGATGTCCATTTCAATACCATCGGCGTTGTCATCTAATAATGCCCTTTCAAAACTACCTAAGGTATTAGCCGGGAGCTGACTAAAAAATGTTTCAAATCCCGAACCACCGTGACCAATTATAGTGATGTCATTTTGTTTAGTTTGTTCAGTTTTTGAATTACAACTAATTAAAGCAAATAAAGAGAGATAAATTGCTATGTTCGATAAAATCTTCACAACGTTATTTTATTCGTTTTCAGGATCCTTAATATGTAATAATAATCCCGTTGTTATGAGATATTGTGCGATGATATAAGTGCTCATAATTAATAAAGAGCCGGATTCAATCTCCTTATAAAATTTATTTATTGCTATCATGGAATCGGATCCAATAAAAAACAAGGCACCTGCAAAAACAAACAAGAAACTGTATTGATTTGTCCTGTCATATCGGCTGATTGATGCTATACACATGGCTGTAATAGTAATCGCATAAATGATAACGGGAATTTTCAAATCATCAAGATATGGAAAAACGATGAACAACAATACAATGGCATATGAAACAGGAAATATCAGTATCCATGGCTTTCTTTTAAGTATGGAGCCTGTTTTATTTGTAAATTTCCTAAAACTCCAGATGTAAAATATATGCCCTATCAAAAACGCTGCAAGCCCAAACATAAAAAACTGTTCATAAACATCAACATAAATAAGTAAAATATCACCAATCCAACAAAAAAACAAGGCTGCAATAAATGGAGCTACATTTTTTAATGCCTTTCTGCAATTTACGACAACATGAAGCAACAACATTGGCATCAACAAATATTTTGAGATCAAAATATATTGTTCGTTATCTGAGATCAAGGTGTAAATATGTACAATGGCAACCACCATGTACAAATTGAGAAATAACTGGTTATTTATTTTCATTAGCTTTTTTTGAAAAAACATTTTTATAGGGTGTAAAAACAACCAGCGAAATAAGGTTTATGGCAATTAAAAAAAGCAGATCGAAACCCGAATAGTTTGATAAAATATTATTTTGTAGTAAATAATTATAGAAAAAAACAGATATTACTAATCTAAATATCTCCACAAAAAATGCATTTCTGTTTGCCTCCAGAATTAAACCGGCTGCTGTAACTGACAATAATATCAGCAACATAAACAGTATATTGGTCAACATTTCAAAATTATCGAAAGAGAATAAAAAATATGACGTAAAGGTTAGTATTAAAACAAACTGCACAAACACATAATAATTTAAACCAACGGGTATTTTGGTATCAAATTTAACCGTGGTATCAGGAGTTATTTCAGGAGCAAATTTCGGCCCTCCAAGCTCCGCAGGCAGCCATCCCGGAGGAAGAAACAACAATTTCAATTTATCGCTGAATTTGTGTGTACGTCGCAGATCCACTGCCAAATCTTTCCAAAAATCTAATTGTGCACGAAGTGGATTCCAGGTATTTAAAGGTTTTGTAATACCATAGATAACTTCTTCTTCCTCTTTCTGAAAAGTTCCGAATAATCTATCCCAAATAATTAAGGTACCTCCATGATTTTTATCTATATATTTCGGATTTCTACCGTGATGCACTCGGTGGTGTGAAGGAGTATTAAAAATATATTCGATAGGAGCAGGTAATAATTTTATAGTTTTTGTGTGGATCCAAAACTGATATAAGGTCTGAAACTGACTTACAACGATAAATAAGACTGGATTAAATCCCAATAAAGCTAATGGTAAATAAAAAAGGAACGAGCCGAATTTTTGGAACGCCCCTTGTCGTAATGCTACGCTTAAATTATATTCTTCGCTTTGATGGTGCACCACATGTCCTCCCCACAAAACATTTACCTCATGCGCAAGACGGTGAAACCAATAATAAAAAAAATCTACCGCTATGAACAAAAACACCCATGTTAACAACGTATTCGGGACAGTAAATAATTTATAATTATCAAATAACCATACGTAAATTCCAACTACAAAAGCTTTTAAAAAGGCCCCTGTAACTTGTTCAGTAATTCCTGCATTAATATTGGTCAATGAATCATTTAACCTGTAATATCCGGTTTTGTTCAGCTTATCGAAAAGCAGTTCAATCCCTATTAAAAGAAAAAAAACAGGAATGGAATAAATGATATAGTTTACGGCTTCAGGCATATCCGATTAAGAACCCAGAAATTTTATCCTCAAAAATAAGGAACTGAATGCTAATTTTTCACAGTCAACTTTTATGCATTTCAAATAACCCTTATCTTCACACCATGCGCTTATTTAGTATTGTAACTTTATTCCTTCTCAGCTGCTCGTCCTCCTCGAATCAAACGGCAAATCAACAAAATATTTCATCTGAACATTTATTACATGACCGAACTCATGGAGTTTTAGCAGACTCTGCAATGGTTGTTTGTGCACATGCTGAGGCGGCTGAAGTTGGGATAAAAATTTTAAAGGAGGGAGGAAATGCCATTGATGCAGCTATCGCCGTGCAATTTGCGTTAGCAGTTGTATACCCCAATGCCGGAAACTTAGGCGGTGGGGGGTTTATGCTCCTTCGATTACAAAGCGGCGAAACAAATGCACTCGATTTCAGGGAAAAAGCACCTTCCGCATCCACAAAAGATATGTTTATAGATAGATTGAGTGGTGATGTGGACAGAAAAATAATAGAGACCTCCCATCTTGCATCGGGTGTGCCGGGAAGCGTGGATGGCATGTGGTCAGCCCACCAAAAATACGGATCAATGTCTTGGCAAAAATTGGTTAAACCTGCAGTGGACCTTGCTCAGAAAGGATTTGCCATTTCAGAAAGTCAAGCGCAGGAACTCAATCAATTACAAACTGAATTAAAACAATTAAATAAAGGAAAAAACTATTTTATTAAAACAAAATGGTTAGCTGGTGACACCTTGATTCAAAAAGATCTTGCTAGCACCTTGATCGCAATTCAAGATAAAGGAAGGGATGGTTTCTACACAGGTGATGTTGCAGATAAGATCGAAAATGAAATGAAAAGGCATAATGGGATCATAACCAAAGAAGATTTAAATAATTATAAAAGTGTTTGGAGAAATCCCGTTTCCGGAACTTATAAAAATTATAAGGTGATAAGTATGCCTCCACCATCAGCAGGAGGTATTGCGTTAATACAGTTATTAAATATGATGGAAAATTATCCGTTAAAAAAATGGGGTTTTCATTCGTTAAATGCAATTCACATGATGACAGAAGCAGAAAAACGGGTATATGCTGACAGGGCAACATGGCTTGGAGACCCTGATTTTACTAATGTTCCGGTGCAACAACTAACATCAAAAAAATATACATCACAAAGAATGTATAATGTAGATACTATTAATATTATTCCTTCAAAAGAAATTGCTGCCGGAAGTTTTCCGGATTATGAAAGTGAAGAAACAACCCATTTTAGTATTATAGATCAATTTGGAAATGCTGTTGCAGTTACCACTACTTTAAATGATAGTTATGGCTCTCGAATTGTAGTTGCAGGCTGCGGATTTATTTTAAATAATGAAATGGATGATTTTAGTGCAAAACCCGGTGAGCCAAATTTATATGGATTAATTGGGGGCGAAGCCAATGCAATTGAACCTAATAAAAGAATGTTAAGCAATATGACACCAACAATAATTTTGAAGGATAATAATTTATTTATGGTGATAGGAACCCCCGGAGGTTCAACCATAATTACAAGCGTTTTTCAAAATATTTTAAACGTTATTGAATTTGACATGACCATGCAGGAAAGTATAAATGCCCCGCGTTTTCATCATCAATGGGTACCGGATGAAATTAAACTCGAAAACAATTTTGATAAACCTACAGCTGATGCTTTATCAAAACAAGGTTATAAAATTGTTTTTCGTGCTCCAATGGGCAGGGTTGATGCCATTTTACTATTTGATAATAAAATGATGGAAGGTGGTGCCGATCCAAGGGGTGATGATGTTGCCGCAGGGTGGTGAATTTCTATCTTATGATTTGCAATTTTGCAGCCAGTGCATTATTAATATTGACAAAATACAAACCCTCCGGCAATTTCTCAACCGGTAAATTATAATTTATAACGCCTGCAGGGATCTGCATTTTTAAAGTAGTATTTCCGAATATATCATACACAATAATTTCCGAATTTGACGGGGTAAATTCTTCAAAAAGAATCGTACAATTGTTTTTTGCCGGATTTGGAAACATATTTAAAGCAACTTTTTGTTCAGATTCAATAGTATTCTGAATTGTATATTCTACAATCAATTTTGGATGCATATCTTCATTAAAATGATAAGAGGATGCAAATATAAGGCTGCTGTAAAAATCAGACTCGTCATCAAGACGAATGCTAAATCCATAGGAAGAAGCCGGGTCATCCATCATATCCTGAATCATTAATGTTGCATCCAAAACATAATCCTGGATAGGGTCTGTACTCTCCTCAATCTCCATCGCATTTTCTATTGTTATTTCAGGCTGATCTGTCCAGGTAAGTGTGGCATCATCCCAATCCTCAATTACTCGATATACCTGCCCAGCGTTATTTCCCGTTTGCGGTTCACTTCCACCAAAACCGATGCCTGTAGTTGTATTTGCATAGAGATACAAATAAGCAGAATTTATAAGAGCTCCATCCGGAATTTCTTCCAAACCGATTTTAAAAAAGCCTCTTCCCGTACAAAGGTCTGCGTCACAGGTCCATGCATATGCAGTGAGATCAGAAGCCCCAACAATTGGCGTTTCAGGGAGATTACTTCGGATATAGGAGTTACCTCCATCGGCATAATGAGGTTGTAAAGTGATGAAAGTTTGTGCAGATAGTGCCACAGGTACCAGTAATAACAAAAGGAAAAATAGTTTCATGGTTTCAATTTTTAT
>JAYSYX010000057.1:0-5322 GCA_043727235.1 Bacteroidota bacterium | reverse complement strand
AAAACTGACGGAGGCGATATGGTGGAACAATGGTCGAGGGTGGATGAACATACTTATAAGGCTATTGTAAATTTTTTGCAAAATCCTTCTGATAGTATCAACAAAGATCCACTGGAAGAAATAACTCTCATAAAAGAGAACGATACAATTTATTTCATATCAGAAGTAAGGGATCAGAACAATGACCTTCCGGTTAAATTCATTTATTCGGGCATTGTTAATGAATGGCATATTTTTGTAAATCCGAAACATGATTTTCCCCAAATAATTTCTTATAAACCTGTAAATAAAAAAACCTTGCATGCTAAGATAGAAGGTTTGGTGGATGGGGAAAATAAAGTGATAGAATTTAATTACACAAAAAGCAAAGGAAATTAAATTGTTGGTTAAATTTGTTTAATGTCACATCTCATCGCACATTATTTTGAATCGCCGCTTGGACCTATTGAAATAAAGGGTGATGAAAATGCAATTCACTCTGTGAGTTTTGATTTACAACCAAATGGCAATGCAGAAAATAGCAATGCAATTATTGCGGAATGTAGAAAACAACTGGAAGAATATTTTACAGGAACGAGAAAAAAATTTGATTTGAAATTAAATCCCATAGGAACATTTTTTCAATCCTCCGTTTGGAATCAACTTTTAGAAGTGCCCTATGCAAATACTGCAAGTTATCTCGACCTGGCAAAAAAGGTTGGCGACGAAAAAAGTGTTCGGGCAGTTGGAGCCGCAAATGGCAAAAATCCTATCGCTATAATAATTCCTTGTCATCGCATTGTTGGATCAAATAATTCGTTAGTGGGTTATGCAGGTGGGCTCTGGCGCAAACAATGGTTACTGGAACACGAAGCACAATTTGATTTAGGGGTATTGAAATTATTCTGAATACCAAGGTTATCGTCAACTATATTTTGATAATTTAAATTTTTGATTACTTTTGTAATAGACAATATACAATTATTTAAATTTGACCTTATGAAACTTCGCAGCCTACTAATGATATTTTCCATTTTACTGACCCTTTCGGTAAACGGTCAAACTGTAAAAGAAGGTAAAAACGGATTGTACGATGATATCAATGCAGGAAATGATATTCCTGAATATAAATTGGGTTTCGGCCAATCGTTGTCTGTATCTCCAAATCCACTTCCAAGAATAAACCCCATTCTTACAATCTCTGCAGTTAATGTGGATATATATAGTTATATCATCGTAAGTCCTGCAGGTCAGATCGTGGAGCTTGAAAATTTGAGCGGAAAACCTGATGGGAGTATAATTGATCTTACCGGCGCAGTTAATTGCGGCACTTATATCATTAGGTTCGACACGGATGCAGGTTACGTAACCAGAAAGTTTTTGGTAATTTAACCCTTCTTAAAGTTGCCCCTTCTCTCCTATGTTGATAATAGGGTGGCTTAAAATTTGGCAATACAACCTGAAATAACTAACTTTCATCTATACAATGAAACCTATTATGCTTATGCGAATGCTGTTTACATTGCTACTAACCTCGGTTATTGCGGTGGGTTTTGCGCAACACGCAAAGACTGAAACGGGTATAGCGAGCTTCTATCACGACAAATTCGTGGGGAGAAAGACTGCAAACGGGGAAATTTTTACACAGGATAAAATGACCGCAGCCCATAAAACGCTGCCATTGGGAACTTGGGTAAAGGTGACAAATCTCAAAAATGACTCCACTATTATTGTGCGCATCAACGATAGAATGCCACTTTATAACAAACGTTCCATTGACCTTACAGAAGCCGGAGCTGGTAAACTTAATTTTATACCTAGTGGTTTAACAAAGGTTTACATTGAAGTTATTCCGGATCCAACTAAAAATATAATCACTTTTATAAGACCTGCAGATCTGCCTTTGGAGCCAGTTGAAATGATAAAGATCATGTCAATTGAGTTTGATAATACCAAAGTGATTGGAATATCCCCTATACGAGACCTTATTGATTGGGAGGTGTTTTATGTGAATAAAGTTCAGAAAAAAAGAAGATAAAATCTTAATTTAATTGACCTAGTACAAGTCCTTTTCCATTTCCCAGTGAGGTATGGTAACTTCTTCAAACATTTCTCCTACCTGCCTGTAATTGAGTTTTAAATAAAAGGAAATTGCCGTGTCACGAGCATGACAATAAATAAAATTATATCCTTTTTCAACAGCTAATTGCTCGGCTGCAAATATCAACTTCGCTCCTATTCCCTTTCCCTGGTGCCCGGTTGATACAACAACTTGTTTCATTTTCATTTTACCGTTTTCTTCCGGAACCAGAATAAGAGAAGCAATTAATTCTTCATTCTGATAATATGCCAAGTGTAAATATGCCGATTCAGCAGCGAGTTGTTCTGCAGTAAAATGAAGGTTCAAGGGTTTGCGCAATATTTCATACCGCAGCGCTACAATTTCATCATATTCGGTAGACCCGAAATTTACCAGACTTATTCTTTCTGTGGCGGAGATGCTAATTTCTTTCATATTGTAATCGCAAAATTCAGAAATAAATTTGACAGTAGTTAATGGTGAGAAGTGAGTTGTGAGTATGCAACGACCTGGAAATAAGTTTAATGTCAAAATATATAGCTCCAATTTAATTGGATCAAATTCACGCATCAATATTTGGAAAAGTTCAATTCGCAGCATACTCACCCCTCAACACACACTCAGTGGTCAGGAGTCACTAGTCAGGAGTAAAAACATCCGGCTCACGAGTTGGCGAACTCATTACTCATAACCTGCCTGACGCTGACACGGTCGGCAGGCAGGCTCATTACTCATTGTTTGATCCGAAAAAAAAGTTCAATTCGGAGCAAACTCACCACACACTCAGTGGTCAGGAGTCACTAGTCAGGAGTAAAAACCATCCGGCTCAGGAGTTGGTGAACTCATTACTCATAACTCATTGTTTGATCCGAAAACAAAGTTCAATACGGAGCAAACTCACCACTCACCACTCACCACTCACTACTTCACCTCCTCAAACTCCACATCATCCGTCTTCGTATTATTATCCGCCGACTCATTATTTTGTGTTTGATCTGTAGTTGGATTTTCTGTTTGAGCATTTTGTTGAGCTGCATACATTTCCTGACTCGCGTTATTCCATGCAGTATTTAATTTCTCCATGGCTGCATCACAAGCGGCAACATCTTGTAATTTATGTGCTTCGCGTAATTCGGCCAAAGCATCTTCAATTGGTTTTTTTGCACCATCACTCAACTTCGCACCGAATTCTGTTAGTTGTTTATCGGTTTCGAAGATCATTCCGTCGGCCTTATTTAATTTCTCTACTTTTTCACGTGTCTGTTTGTCAGTTTCCTCGTTTGCTTTCGCCTCATCACGCATGCGTTTGATCTCATCATCACTTAGTCCTGTAGATGCTTCAATACGGATACTTTGTTCACGACCGGTTCCTTTATCTTTTGCAGTAACATGCAGGATACCATTGGCATCAATATCAAATATTACCTCAATTTGCGGTACACCTCTGCGTGATGGCGGAATACCATCCAAAATAAATCGTCCTATGGTTCTGTTATCTTTTGCCATGGAACGTTCACCTTGTAAAATGTGAATTTCCACTTGATTCTGATTATCAGAAGCGGTAGAAAATACTTCGCTTTTTTTGGAAGGAATTGTAGTATTTGATTCTATCAATTTGGTAAATACCGAACCCAAAGTTTCAATACCTAAAGAAAGAGGAGTAACGTCCAACAACAATACATCTTTTACTTCTCCTGTTAATACTCCACCCTGAATTGCTGCTCCAACTGCAACTACTTCATCAGGATTTACACTACGATTTGGTTTTCTTCCGAAGAATTGTTCCACCACTTCCTGAATTTTAGGGATACGTGTTGAACCACCTACAAGAATAACCTCATCAATATCTGTTTTCGCATAACCTGCATCTTTAAATGCAGCTTCGCAAGGACGCAATGTTCTTTGAATAAGATCATCGCATAATTGTTCAAATTTTGAACGCGATAATTTTTTAACAAGGTGTTTTGGAACTCCATCAATTGCCGTTATATATGGAAGATTAATTTCAGTCTCCATAGAAGAGGATAACTCCACCTTCGCTTTTTCAGAGGCTTCCTTTAAACGCTGTAACGCCATTGGATCTTTTCTAAGATCAATATTTGGTTCTTCTTTTTTAAATTCATCTGCCAACCAGTCAATGATCTTTTTATCAAAATCGTCACCACCTAAATGGGTATCTCCGTTTGTTGATTTCACTTCAAAAACTCCGTCACCTAATTCCAAAATTGAAACATCGAATGTTCCACCACCCAGGTCAAACACTGCTATTTTCATGTCTTTATGACGTTTGTCCATACCATATGCCAAAGCTGCTGCAGTAGGCTCATTTATGATACGTTTAACGGTAAGTCCTGCAATTTCGCCAGCTTCCTTAGTAGCCTGACGTTGAGAATCATTAAAATATGCCGGAACTGTAATAACAGCTTCGGTAACCTCCGTTCCAAGATAATCTTCGGCCGTTTTTTTCATTTTTTGTAATACCATGGCAGAAATTTCCTGCGGGGTATACATTCTGTCACCTATTTTTACTCTGGCAGTGTCATTATCACCGCGCACCACTTCATAACTCATCATACCAATTTCGTTTGCCACTTCGCTAAATCGATGACCCATGAATCGTTTGATACTGGAAATGGTTTTTCTCGGATTTGTAATAGCCTGACGTTTTGCGGAATCACCCACTTTGCGTTCGCCATTTTCCAAAAATGCCACGATGGAAGGCGTAGTTCTGCGACCTTCATCGTTTGGAATAACAACCGGTTCATTACCCTCCATTACGGATACACAACTGTTCGTAGTTCCTAAGTCAATACCAATGATCTTTCCCATATCTTGTTTTTTTATTTAGACTTTTAATTCTGTTATTGCCAAGTCAATGATTATACCATCGATAATTTTATGACAACGTGACAGTTCGGTGTTTTGGGTTCTGAGTTCGGGGTTCTGGGTTCAATACGGAGGAAAATCAATCGGGTATGAATTGTTTATTGTTCTTTATTCCTTGTTCTTTATTCGATATTTTTCAGGGGTTCCGGCAGGTTAAATAAAAACCTGGTAGGTCGAGGGCATTCATTCTTTAATTCTTTCCTTCCTTAATTCTTTCATTCTTTCATTCCTTCATTCCTTCATTCCTTCACTCTTTCATTCCTTCACTCTTTCATTCCTTCATTCTTTCATTCCTTCATTCTTTCATTCCTTCATTCTTTCATTCCTTCATTCTTTCATTCCTTCATTCTTTCATTCCTTCATTCCTTCATTCCTTC
>JAYSYX010000056.1:0-14846 GCA_043727235.1 Bacteroidota bacterium | reverse complement strand
ACTTTTAACTATCTCAGATCAATAACTTCAACACCCGGATATTTAGATTTATCGAAAGTAAATGAACTATTCAACATTTCAACATTCGATTTGAAATTACTTATTGTATAAGTATAGTGTATGGCATTTTTATCAAATACAACACCTTTACTTACTGTATTATCCGCAGTATTTACATACATTTTTATTTTGCTGAAACTCAAACTTTTATTTTTAGGGGTAAGTTCAATAATTTGTAATGATTTACCGCCTTCAGTAACTTTATCACCCATATAAGCGAGATAATCCTTTTCGGCTATTTTAAATATGTCGTTCGGTGTCATTATATCCTGTCCCTTTTCAAAATTATTGATCTGCACTTCGTTAACATCCTTCAAATAGGTCCACAAAATTTTTCCATCACAAAATAATTTTTGGTTACCTAATTCGGCTATGAACATATTTCCTTTGCTCATTATTTTTCCAGCCTTGGTTTCTTTGCTTTTGGATTCCATATTTTCAACTACGAGAGAAATATCCATTTGCATGGTTTTATATCCACCATATTTTTGGCTGACAGATTTTAACAATTTAACGGCGTTTGCATCAGAAGTTTGGGCAAAAGAAACCTGCGTTCCCAAAAACAGGATAAACAAATAAGATATGTATTTTTTCATGTCAGGTAAATTAGAATAGTTAGCAAAATTAAGGTGAAATAGATGTTTTTTTTGGTATTAATCGAGATTTTGCAAATACTGTTCCAATTGTATAAGATCGTTGAATAAAACTTCTCTGGCCTTACTTCCCGCATTTGGACCAACCACTCCAGCTGCCTCTAGCTGATCCATTAATCTTCCTGCTCGGTTGTATCCAAGCTTCAATCTGCGCTGTATCAATGAGGTGGACCCTTGTTGATGTTGAACTATGATCTTTGCCGCCTCCTCGAAAAGTGAATCGCGGTCACCATCCAAAATTTCTGCTTTTTCCTTTTGAGCCTGCTCATCAATGAACTCCGGCAATTGGAAAGCTTCCGGATAACCCTGTTGATCGGAGATAAAGTCAACCACCTTATCCACCTCCGGAGTATCAACGAATGGGCATTGCAATCTTATCATATCACTTCCAATTGCCAGCAGCATATCACCTCTACCAACAAGTTGTTCTGCTCCACTTGCATCCAAAATAGTGCGTGAATCTACCTTACTCGTTACTTTAAACGCAATTCTGGCCGGAAAATTTGCCTTAATGGTTCCTGTAATAATATTTACGGAGGGCCTTTGAGTTGCTATTACACAGTGAAGTCCAACTGCTCTTGCCAATTGCGCTATCCTGGCAATAGGCATCTCCACTTCCTTTCCTGCCGTCATTATCAGGTCGGCAAACTCATCAATTACAAGTACTATATAAGGTAAGAACTGATGTCCTTCTTTAGGATTCAGTTTTTTCTTCATAAACTTGGTGTTGTATTCCTTAATATTTCTAACCTGAGCATTTTTCAGCAACTCATAACGAGTGTCCATTTCAATTGTAAGTGCATTTAGTGTATGCACCACTTTTCTTGTGTCGGTGATGATCGCATCTTCCTCTCCCGGTAATTTGGCAAGAAAATGTTTCTCTATGGTTGAAAACAAACTCAATTCAACTTTCTTGGGATCCACCATTACAAATTTTAACTGCGAAGGGTGCTTTTTATATAATAGCGATATCAGAATTGCATTAATACCAACCGATTTTCCCTGTCCGGTTGCTCCTGCCATTAATAAATGTGGCATACGCGTAAGGTCGGCAATATAATTTTCGCTTGAAATGGTTTTTCCCAAACATACCGGCAGATCCATTTTTGCACTTTGAAATTTTTCAGAACTTATCTGACTGCGCATCGAAACGGTCTCTTTATTAACGTTTGGCACCTCTATACCTATCGTTCCCTTTCCGGGAATAGGTGCTATGATCCTTATACCCAAGGCAGCTAGACTTAATGCAATATCATCCTCCAAATTTTTAATCTTTGAGATACGAACCCCTGCTGCCGGAATTATCTCATATAAAGTTACTGTTGGGCCAATGGTCGCTTTTATTTTAGAGATTTGAATATTGTAATTATTTAGGGTGCCGATTATCTGGTCCTTATTTCTTTCCAACTCCTCTGTATTAATGGAAACAGTTTCACTGCCATACTCCTCCAGAAGGTCTACTCCCGGATATTTATAATTTGGAAGATCCAGAATAGGATCAAAATTATAGTGCTGATTTTCCAAGGCAATTTTTTCCTCCAATCCCTCCTCGATATCTAAAGGAAGCTCTTCCTGAGTATCAGAATCAATTTCTTCAACAACATTCTGATCGGCAATTACAGGTTCATCCAATTCTAAAGCAATAGGGTTAACCTTGTCCTTAACAGGATCAACTTTTTTTAATTCCATCTGCACCGGATCTTCAATATCAGTGCGGGAAGTATAGACCGGTGGAATAAAAATATTTTCTTTGATCTCTTTATTTTCAGTTAATTCATCTGCAACTAAAATGTCATCTTCAGTTAATGGATCTGCATCCGTAATTCCTGGTTTGTTTTGAAAAACGTTGAGCAGAAATCCGAAATTAAACTTCGTAAATAATATAAAATAAATTACAAGAGTTGCAGTGAGTACCAGTATTGCACCAATTTTTCCTAAAATACTTTCCAGATAATCAGCAGTACCAACACCAAAAGCTCCGCCAAATGCGAAGGATGCATTGTTGAATAAGAACCCAAGCATAATGCTGCTCCAAATCATAATTACAACTCCTTCACCTATTATTACGGCATTATTGAAGACACGTTTTCCGAAAAATATATTGATACCAAGTGTAAAAAACCAGATCACAAAAGCAAAACTGGAAATGCCATACCAATAATAAATAAATTGATGACTTACCACTGCTCCTAAATTTCCCAGATGATTTTGAACATCAATAGAAGTATTAAAAACCTGTTTCCATGGATGGGTTATTATCAAACTCTGATCTTGTTTCCACGTAACAAGATAACTGGCAAAGGAAACCAGCAGAAAAAAACTGATGAGCACCATAAGCACTCCAGTGATCTTTTTAAAACGCTCATCCTTTAAAAAAGCAAAACTGCTCTTCTTTGTTTTTTTACTCGACTTTTTAGTTTCTGCCATTCGGTTTTAGAGTATACACTTTGTCAAGGTAAAGGTAGGGAACTACCCGACGCAATTGAACGCAATTTTATCCCACAAACTTATTTGTTTGTCTAACATTTTGGATAGTTGCGGGAGATAGCCATGGATATCGACACAATTTCGGGTAAATTTTTTTGGCAATTTTATGATTTCCTACCGCATATGGGATAAATTTTCTCTTTTTACTTAAAAAATGCATCACGCCGACTTAATTTTGAAAAAAATTACAAATGAGTAAGGCACCGGTTGAATACACGGAATATCTGCAGTTAGAAAAAATTCTCAATGCACAGGCGTTGGAAAGTGATAAAGAAAATGCGCATGCACACGATGAAATGTTATTTATCATAATTCATCAGGCTTACGAACTCTGGTTTAAACAAATTCATTTTGAAGTAGATAGTGCCCTTGCTATTTTTAATAAAGAAACAGTCAACGACAATTCTCCCGAATTACAAACTATTGTTCATAGAAGTTCTCGGGTAGTTACCATTTTGAAAGTTCTTGTTCATCAGATAGATATTCTGGAAACAATGACCCCGTTGGATTTTTATGAATTCCGCGATTTTTTACGTCCCGCATCTGGATTTCAAAGTTGGCAATTTAAAATACTTGAAGCTAAACTGGGATTAAAATTTGACCATCGTCACGGAAAAGAATATTATACTTCCATGCTGAAACCCGAATATCTGGAATTGGTGAAACAAGTAGAATCTCAAAAAACATTAATGGAATTAATCGACGACTGGCTAAAACGAATGCCCTTTTTCAGAGATGAAAATATTTGGAAAAATTATAAAACAGTAACAACAAATAATTCACCTTATCACGATTTTTGGAACGATTATATTCATATCTACGAAAATACACTTGTAGAAGGTGAAAAACAAAATGTAAAGGTTTTTGAGGATGTTTTTCTGAGTAATACCAAAAGTGAACACACTTCATTGAGTTCTGAGGCAATGCGTAACGCATTATTTATTTCTCTATATCGAGGATATCCCATTTTACAAATGCCATTTCAGCTAATGCAAAATTTATTGGATATAGATGAACAATTGGCAACCTGGCGCTTCCGTCATATCAATATGGTTCATCGCATGATTGGCTCCCGCGTTGGCACCGGTGGCAGCTCCGGAAAAGAATATCTGCAGGGTGCTTTAAACAAACATTATATTTTTAAAGATTTTGCAATCCTCTCCAGTTTCCTAATGGAACGCAATAAATTACCCGAATTGAGTATGGAATTAAAAAGTAGATTAGGATTTAGTGGATAGATAGTGTATTCATTCTTTCATTCCTTCATCCCTTCATTTTTTTCCTTCATTCTTTTTTTACACGAAGTGCAAACACTAAAGGCATCATCCCCTCCATTCCCTTTATCTGAAACTTATTCTCCTCAACCTCTACTGCATTTTGATAAATATTATAGGGAGAATAATCAAATTCCTGAAATTTTTCCAATATTAATCCCTGGTTCAATAATGCTGAAATACTTTCATGTAAACTGTGGTTCCAGCTTATCGATTTTAAATCTATCACTGCATCTTTATCGGCATAGGTATTTTTTTCTTCCTCAACAATTTCTTTTGATTTAAAATAAGAATATTCAATTTTTGAAACTGCATTATCATACATCCAATAGACAGGATGAAATTCGGCGAAAATAAAAATACCTCCGGGTTTTAAACTATCGGCAATAATTTCTGCCCATTTATTAAGATCGGGTAGCCAACCTATGGTTCCATAACTGGTAAAAACAATATCGAATTTTTCGTTGATATGATTTCGGGTATCATACAGGTCGCAACAAATAAACTCAGCTTTTAAACCTGCCTTTAGTTTAAGTTCATTTGCTTTATTTATTGCTTCATCACTCAGATCAATTCCGGTAACTTCTGCACCCATTCTTGCAAAACTTAAAGTATCCATTCCGAAATGGCATTGCAGATGTAATAATGTTTTACCCTTCACATCACCCGCAAGATCAAGCTCGATTTTATTCAGCGTGCTCTTTCCCTCCAAAAAAGTATTTACCCCATAAAACTCGCTGTGGTAATGAACTGCAGTTCTTTTGTTCCAGAGTTCTCTATTGATCTCCAAATAATTTACGTCTTCCATAACATAAAGATAAGGGGGAGAGGCCTTCAATTGATAAAAAAATTGTCACTTCGAATATTTTTTTATCTTTATAAAAAAAATATTATGAAAAAGTCAATTTTTACTCTATCCTTCGTGTTATTCACTGCCCAGTTCACACAAGCTCAAAATATTGTTGTCATCGAAAAGGGAGACACTAAATATCAGGTACTTGATCTCAGCGCCAATGAAAAAATTCAATGGGGCGGATATTCTGAAATAGGTTTGCCGGCAAAAAGCGAAAAGGATGGTGCCCTCAATACAAAGGCTATAGTATTCGTAGTTGGCGATAATTCCGGTTATGAGGGTAAAGATTATGCAGCAAAAGTTTGTGATAACAGCACAGCCGGCGGCTTTGATAATTGGTATCTGCCAGCTAAAAATGAAGCGGAATTGATATATCTCAATATTGATAAATTCGGATGGTCAGGCAGTATGACCCTATGGACTTCCACAGAAGCTTCTGGAACAACAGCGGTTTCATTATACACTTACAATGGCACATGGTATAATGTGGGAAAGGTAGAATCATACAATATGGTTTGTATGCGAAAAATGGAGTAATACTTTGTTATTCCTTTATAAATGAAATTGTAGAATTGGAATCCTTACTTTTAATTTGAAGGAAGTAAGTTCCAATTGCATATTCTTTTATTAATAGTGAATAAGTATTTGTTTGCAGATCTTCTAAACTTATTATTTTTCTGCCTTCAATATCATATAATATTATTGAATTAATTAATTCGTTATTATTCATACTTATTGTAATTAATTCTGACGCCGGATTTGGCTGAATTATAATATTATTTTTTGGGGATGAAAGCTCTGTATTTAAAGCAGTTAATTCATCCAATCTGTATCTGCTGAAAAAATTCCAGATCTCTTTGCATGCATTTATGTCGAGATTTGTTACACCAAGAAAAGTGAGTGCAGTACCCGGCCATGTATGTCCTCCATCAATTATTTTAAATAATTCAACATTGATATTATTATCACAACCACCATAAACATAATGTTCCGCCGTGCACAGGTCGGAAGGAACCACGTCGGGAATTGCATTAAATTCTGCAGCATCATCACAATTATTCAAATCGGTCCAATGATCAATTACCGATTCCACCGGAATATAATCAAGACTTCCATCATATGGTACTACATCATCCTCCGTGCCGTGTATTTGCATAACCGGCATAGGATGTTGCGGATCGCAGGCCGGTAATCTGTCTTCATCAATACTTCCGGTAACGCTTGCGATGGCTGCAATTTTATTGCTTAATTCGCAGGCAAGTGCATGACTCATAAATCCTCCGTTGCTCATTCCCGTACTATAAACGCGATTTACATCAACATTATAATTTGCAGAAATGCTGTCAATAAGTTCACTTAAAAAAGCAACATCATCCACCCCAATACCATCCGCCACAAAACAATTCCAATATCTCAATCCAAATCCATCAAAAGTACCATTTGGTATTACAAGTAAAAAATTTGCTGTATCGGCTATCAACCTAAAATTTGCATATAAATCCTGTCCGAATGCATCGCTGCTATACCCATGTAAATTTAAAACCAATGGCACTGGTTCCGAACCATCATAAGCAGTTGGTATATATAAACGATAGTCTCGTTGCAGCCCACCACTTTCCATAGTATCAATGATGGTTATTTGTCCAAACGAGGAACAAACCAGAAAAAAGGAGATGTTTAATATGATGAATTTTAATCGCATAAAATACCTATTGGAAGATAAAGATAAGTCCTTTTTGCCTCTTAAAAATTCAAAAAAATGATTACTGGCTCCCTTTGAAGATGGATTTCGGGTATTTAAACCTTAAAGTATCAACACTTATCACAATTTGCGATACACTTATCATAACTCGCTTTATTTAGTGCCATTTCAGGCTCAGTTTAACCGAAACTTATTCCCAACATAGTATTTTTATGTCGTATTTCATTATCCGCTCAACAGGGTGTAAAAATGAAAGTCCTGCTATTTCCATGTTTAATTACCCCCAACTGTATTAACATGAATATCACCACACACAACCAAAAATCATGTAAAAAATAAACACCGTAAAAGGGTTTATTTTTTATTGATGGGGTTGGTGGTTAATGGCGCAGTCACAGTCGCAGTCGCAGTCAGTCACGGTCCAGTAACAGTTAGTAGCGAGCAAGACTATGCTTCGAATCTCAGTTTCTTCTTAGCAGAATGAGTTATGAGTAGGTCAACCCTAAAAATTATCCTTCGAATTGAAGTCATTGGGTGAGTAGTGAATAGTCAGTGGTGAGTAAACCCAGAAGTACTTTGATGTTTCAACTTAAATCAAAGCCAATTCTCCATTCTCAATTATCAATTCTCCATTCTTATGAGTAATGAGTTGATTCTTCGTATGATCATCTTCGAAATGCCTTTAATTAAATTAACTGATTGAACAGGAAATTAATGTTTCAATCATATACACAAGTTTCAAATTATCAATTATCAATTATCAATTGTCAATTATCTTTACACCTTACTACAAAATAAATCATGTCCAACGCATTTTTTCATGTTCCAAAGGCACTTAATGAGCCTGTAAAGAGTTACGCACCTGGTACTGCAGAGCGCAAATTATTAAAACAAGCTATTGCCGAAATAAAGGCTGCAACTGTTGATATTCCGATGTTTATTGATGGAAAAGAGGTGAGAAGTGGTAAAACGATACCCATCCATCCACCCCATGAATTGTCACATTCGTTAGGTGTTTATCATAAAGGTGATGAAAGTCATGTAAAAATGGCTATTGATGCTGCTTTGAAGGCAAAATTGCAATGGGAAAATACTCCTTGGGAACAAAGAGCTGCTATTTTTTTAAAGGCTGCCGACCTTTTAACAGGGCCTTATCGGTATAAAATGAATGCTGCAACCATGCTTGCCCAAAGTAAGAATTGTTTCCAGGCTGAAATTGATGCTGCATGCGAGTTAATTGATTTTTGGAGATTTAATGTAGAATTCATGACAAAGGTTTATACCGACCAGCCGGAAAGTGGCCCAGGTATGTGGAATCGTATGGAACACAGGGCTTTGGAAGGATTTGTTTTTGCCCTGACACCTTTTAATTTCACGAGTATAGGAGGAAATTTGCCCACTGCACCAGCTATGATGGGTAATACAGTGGTTTGGAAAACATCAAACACTCAAATTTATTCAGCATGGGTAATCATTGAAATTTTGAGGGAGGCAGGATTGCCTGATGGTGTCATAAATCTGGTACACGTTAGCGGCGCTGAAGCCGGAAAGGTAATTTTTTCGCATCCGGATTTCGCAGGGATACATTTTACGGGTTCCACCTCTGTTTTCAGAACTATATGGACAACCATCGGAGATAATATTGCAAACTACAAAACCTATCCACGAATAGTTGGAGAAACCGGAGGGAAGGATTTTGTAATAGCACATAAAAGTGCGAATGCTAAATCGCTTTCAACTGCTCTGAGCCGCGGTGCATTTGAGTATCAGGGACAAAAATGTTCCGCAGCCAGCAGGGCTTATATCCCATCAAACCTTTGGCCAGAAGTAAAAAAATATGTGCAAGACGACCTGGCAAGCATGAAAATGGGAGTTGTTGAGGATTTTTCTAATTTCATTAATGCAGTAATTGATGAAAAAGCATTTGATACTATTTCAGGATATATATCTCAGGCAAAAGCTGATGGCATGGAGATAGTGGCAGGAGGGAATTTTGATAAATCAAAAGGATATTTTATCGAACCCACTGTTATTCTTGCAAAGGATACACAGTACAGAAGCATGTGCGAGGAAATTTTTGGACCAGTACTTACCATTTATGTTTACGATGAAAATAAATGGGAAGAAACACTCGAGATTGTAAATTCTACCTCACCTTATGCCTTGACGGGAGCTATATTTTCACAGGACAGGTATGAAATAATTAAAGCAACCAATGTTTTACGTCATGCCGCAGGTAATTTTTACATAAATGATAAACCTACAGGAGCAGTTGTAGGTCAGCAACCATTTGGGGGAGCCCGAGCTTCAGGAACCAATGATAAGGCAGGTTCCATACTCAATCTTTTGCGATGGGTATCACCGAGATCAATAAAAGAGACCTTTAATCCACCAATTGATTACAGGTATCCGTTTTTAAATGAAGAATAAATTTCTATTTTTGGATGATGATTAAAGGATGTGAGTTGAGATCTGCACTTTTAGTGGTATTGTTTATGTCTATTGCCTTTGTGTCGAAGGCCCAGCTTTGGATAACCGGTGATGATACGTATAATATAATAGAAGATTATGCAGGTGCTGTATTTGATGTAAAATCCAACGATATTAATCTCACTCTCGAACCGGAAATTTATATTACCATTTCTATTCCTCCGGTACATGGATTTGCAACTGTTGATGATGTTAACGATTGGATAATTTATACACCGAATGCAAACTATGCAGGTGATGATGTTTTTGAGTATACAATTTGTGCCGATACTGATCCCGACGAGTGTGGAACTGCATTCGTAAATATTGAAATTGATTCGGTGGATGATGCACCTATTGCTCTTAATGATTTCGTAAATACCTATATCAATACACCATTTAATATTGAATTATTGTTAAATGATATTGATGTTGATGAACAGGGCTTAGAATTTGAAATACTTGACGATGCTTTTCCGGGAACTACCACTATTTTACCTTTTTTTCCTGAAATAGGAGAATATATTTATTACGAACCTGCATTTGATTTTGTTGGTGAAGATTCTCTTATCTATCGGGTGTGTAAATTAGGTTCAGATATTTATTGTGATACTGCAACAGTGTATATCAATGTTCTTTCCACTAATTTTAATAAACCCATTGCAGTAAATGACACCTTCAATATTTTAGTGGATATAGCATCAGAATTTAATGTCTTGGTGAATGATTTTGATGGAGATGGCGACGGTTTAACAATAACGGAATTGATCACAACCGGAATTACAGGTGTGGCAGAAATATCAGCAACGAATACAATTAATTATAATTCTTCAGAGGAAACTGTTGACGATTTTGCCTATGTGGTTTGCGATGATAATATTCCTTCACTTTGTGATACGGCATTTGTTCATGTAGTTGTAACTGAAACCATTATTATTAGTGATCTCGTTTTTGTCCCGAATTCATTTTCACCTAACGGAGATGGTATTAATGATCTATTGGACATTGAAGGCATTGAAAATTATCCTAAATACAATTTAAAAATATACGATAGATGGAGTAGTTTGGTGTTTGAAACGAATAACGATGTAAAAATGTGGAACGGCAGATCAAATACTGAATTTATTTCCACATCAGGCGATGTTCCTGAAGGCACCTATTTTTATATATTACGACTTGAAGAAGCACCAGATCCATTAACCGGTTTTATAGTAATAAAGAGATGAAAAGAAAAGGTTTATTGTATTTATTATTGTTTATTGGATTGCCAGGTTCTGTATTTGCACAAAACCTACCGCTTTACGAACAATATCATTTTAATCAATTAGTATTTAATCCGGCTTATGCAGGCAGTAAGGGTGCATTTGAAACAAACTTTTTTGTTCACCGCCATTCGGTAAATATTACAGGCGCACCTTCTACTGAATCTTTCTCCGCACATTTACCTGTTGCAAATGATAAAGTTGGATTAGGAGTAAAATTTTATCATGATAAACTTGGTGTAACAAATTCAAGTTCTGTTGCATTGGATTATGCCTATCGCGCACATATAAATACAAAACTGGTGGTTGCCATAGGTCTGGAAGCGTCAATAACCAATTATTCAATTGATTACCAGGAATTAGATGCTTTTAATGATGGCGATCCCGCATTTGACGGAAAGGTTGACAATTATATAAAACCTAATTTTGGTGCAGGAGTTTATCTTCACAGCGATCGCTTTTATTTTGGATTTTCATCACCAACTTTACTTACAAGTAACGATGAATCGGCAACAGCTAGCGATTCGGCATACGACGATGCCTTTGATCAAACCTCCAATATTTTTGGAACCATAGGTGCCTTGATCGAACTCACTGATAATTTTTCTGTTAAGCCTGATGCACTTTTTAAAAAGGGAGAAAATATACCTTCACAACTTGATCTTAATCTGAATTTCATATTTTATAATACGCTGATGTTAGGTGCAGGCTATAGAACAAATAACAGCATTAACATTGTTGCCCAGTATATGTTCTCTACTGATAATATATTGCAAAAACACGATGCGGGTTTTGGATATTCATACAATACATTGTCAACTGAAGACAATGCTTTATTAAGTCCGACACACGAAGTATTTCTTGTTTATCGTTTTCAAAAAAATAATACAAACATTAAAAACCCGAGGTTTTTCTGAAATAATAACTTATGTATAAATTAATAATGGTTTTGGTGTTTTTTAGTTTAGTTGCAACTCAAGCTTTAGTTGCACAGGACAATTTTCTTAAACGCGCCGATAAATTGTACGAAAATAAAGTATATAATGAAGCTGCTAAAATTTATCTCGCATACATGCAGCAATCCTATAATTATGATGTGAATTTTAAATTGGCAGAATGTTATAGAAAAATGAACCTCACTAAAGAGGCTGAGTTCTGGTATGAGGTGATCGTAAACCAAAGCACTGCAGATGCCGATATAATTTTCAATTATGCAAATCTTTTAAAAAGTAATGGAAAATATAGGTCTGCAAAAACATGGTTTTTAAAATATGGAGCTTATGACGATGATGGATTTTATCTCGCTTCAACCTGCGATTGGGCATTGGCAAACGAAACTAAACCCGGATCCTATCAACTTGATACTATAGGTATAAATTCATCCGGTTCAGAAATGACAACTACTTTTTTTAAAAAAGGAATTATATATTCGGCAAGCGGAGGAAATGAAATAAACGAGAACACAGGATTACCTTATTATGATCTGTATTACGGCGAAATGAGGAACGATACAATCTGGTCGGTTAACCGACTGAATAAATTGATAAACAGCGAATTGCACGAGGCCTCTCCATGTTATGATCCAATTGAAGAAACGCTCTATTTTACAAGAAACAACCACAATAAAAACAGAACCATCACTTCTAAGGATGATGAAGTGAAACTCAAAATATTTTATTCAAATTATATCGACAATAAATTTTTAGCACCAAAACCTATCTCTCATGCAAAACCATATTCTGAAGGTCATTCTGCAATTTCTCCTGACGGCACAATTTTAATTTTTACCTCAGATAAACCTGGCGGATATGGAGGAGCAGATCTTTATTTTGTAACACAAAAAAGTGACGGATGGAGTGCTCCCAAAAATATGGGACCGATAATTAATACCGGCGGTGATGAATTATTTCCATACATGGATCCTGAAGGAAATTTATATTTCTCAAGTAATTGGTTGCCCGGTTTTGGAGGGATGGATGTTTTCAAATCCTACAGGGAAGGTGATCACTGGTCAGTACCTGTTAATGCAGGTAAACCTTTAAACTCCTCAAACGATGATTTTGGATTTATTATCAGGAACGGAAGGGGATTCGTAACTTCAAACAGGCCCGGCGGACAAGGAAGTGATGACATTTATGCTGTAACTGAAGCTTTACCACTTTCCAGGATCTATGTTTATGATACTAACATGAAACCTATTATAAAAGCGAGAATTACTTTGTTAGAAAGTCCTAAAATGCAACCTGTTTGCGAAACAGATGCTAATGGCATGTGTGATATCAGCGCGTTATCAAACTCAAATATGTCGATCAGAATTTCTAAAGAAGGGTATTTAGATAAAGTTATCAGTAATCTTGGAAGTTTCAGATCAAGCAATGGTATATTACCAGCTGAACTGCAACCGCTATTGGGAATTATTGAGAATGCACCTACTCCTGATTCTGAAAATTTCTCACAAAAGAATGATAATTAATTTTGTTCTGCTTTGCATAGTTTTCAATTTATTTTCGTTCATGTAAAGTATATTCCTCAATAATTTTTTTTAATGTCTGACAATAATAAACCAATAATTTTAGTAACCAACGACGACGGTATTCATGCACCAGGAATACGTGCATTAATTGAAGCGGTAAAACCACTCGGGCAGGTAGTTGTTGTTGCTCCTGATAAACCGCAAAGCGGAATGGGACATGCAATTACACTGAATGATCCTCTACGCTTAAAAAAAGTGGATATTTTTGGCGATATTGAAGCATATTCATGCAGCGGAACACCTGTTGATTGTGTTAAACTTGCTAAAGATAAAATTCTTCATAAAAAACCGGAGCTCTGCGTTTCCGGAATTAATCACGGTTCAAATTCTTCTATTAATATTATTTATTCAGGTACAATGAGTGCTGCAGTGGAAGCAAGTATAGAAGGAATTCCCGCAGTAGGTTTTTCATTGCTGAATTTTGCTCAGGATGCGGATTTTAGCGGGGCTGCTAAATATGCAAACATCATCGCAAAACAAATCCTTACTTTCGGTTTACCAAATGCTACACTTCTAAATGTAAATATTCCCGACCTGCCTGTTGCTAAATTAATGGGAATTAAAATTTGCAGACAGGCGGTTGCTAAATGGGAGGAAGAATATGATGAACGTTTTGATCCAATAGGCAGAAAATATTATTGGCTGACAGGGAAATTTGTTAATTACGATAAAGGAGAAGATACCGACGAATGGGCACTTTCGAATGGATTTGTTTCTGTGGTTCCTGTTCAATATGATCTTACTGCACATCATGCGATCAGCTTTTTTAATAATAGCTGGAAATTGGAAGAACCCTTGGAAAACAAAGATCAAATATTTATTGATACCTCTGATAAAATTCACGACCTCGGATAATAATATGAGCAAATTACAGGAAGATAATATTTTTGTCGGCATGTTGGTTTCAGCATTTTTTACTGTTACAGTATTTTATGCCTTTTATACGTTGAATAATAATTTAATAGGTAATATAACAATAAACGGAAGAGCATTTTCTGGTGTAACCGAAAGATTTATTGCAACCCTTGCAGTATTTTTTAATATAATACCTTTTATTATTTATATCAGGGTGAGAAAAGATAATTGTTTGCGTGGAGTTGGTATCGTAACCGTTTTATTTGCCATTTTCATGTTGGTATATTATTACGTATTGCATAATTCTAATTTGTTTTCTTAATTTGATATGCTGATATGCGATATTATATAATAGCCGGTGAAGCCTCAGGTGATTTGCATTCATCAAATCTTATTGAGGAGATCCGTTTGTTAGATAACAATGCAGAATTTCGCGGATTTGGTGGAGATAAAATGAAAGAGCAAGGCGTTCATCTCTTCAAACATTATAAAGAGACAGCATATATGGGTTTTATAGAAGTAGCCTTACACCTGCGTGCTATTTTAAATAATATTGAACTCTGTAAAAAAGATATTCTTTCCTTTAAACCAGATTGTGTGATTTTAGTGGATTATCCCGGATTTAATTTGCGTATTGCACCCTTTGCAAAAAAAGCCGGGTTTAAAGTCTTGTATTATATTTCTCCCCAACTATGGGC
>JAYSYX010000055.1:0-5350 GCA_043727235.1 Bacteroidota bacterium | reverse complement strand
GCTGGATTTTGATTTTTAATATTATTAACGACCTTTCAAATACCTAAAAATAATAATTCATTGATATGTGCTCCCCAGAAAATGAAGGTGACCCGTTTTAATCCGAGAAGGAACAATCTCATTACTCACGTGTCCGCCGTAGCTTTTTTCAATCAATATAGCTTTAGCGGAGTTGATAGCAAAGGAGGATAACTCATTACGCATTCAGTGAGACCCTCACTGAAAAAGTGAGAGCCTCACTTGCGTGGGGCCTAAAAAAAGGCGCTCATGAAAAACAGAGCGCCTTTGAAATATTTGTTTTTAGCTAATTTAATGTTGGATAATGATTCGTTTATTTTGAATCGTTCCATCGTTCTTAACACTAAGCGTGTAAATACCTTGAGGTAAATGTGAAGTGTTAATTGTAAAGGAAGTATTTGCAATTGCATTTAAATTTTCTGTCAGTATCATTTCACCAATTGCATTTGACAAAACAAGCTCAACATCTCCTGAAATATCATTGAAGAAAATGCTTACACTTGCATTTGCCGGATTCGGGAAAATTCCTGAAATAATTAGTTCCTCTTCAATGGCATTTTGAGTTGTATCTTCTGTTGTATCTATTATGCCATCTGCCCAATCGTATAAATACAGATCATCAATTGCAGCTTCTACTAAACTTCCGCCACTTAATTCCGCATCAACAATAAAACTGTCCTGTGCAATAAAGATCATGGCAACATCTTCAGTAAGATCTACATAATCAAGCACGCGTACTACATTTCTCCTCCAGTCATTATCTTCAGTATGAGTTCTTTCCACTCTTGTCCAATCACTGCCATCATCTGTTATATAAACCTGCCATACATCATTTCCGGGGTTAGCACTAGTTGGTGAAGCATTAGAGTATTTTCTATAATAGGTAAATACAGGATCCGTATAATCTGTAACATCAAAAAATGGTGTGCGCAGGGTTGTTAGACCGTTGTCAACATCATTAGTTCCCACACCATCAAATTCGCCGGCATTTCCAGTGAATCCGCATAAATTACCGGTTCCGGCAGTATGATCAGTTTCTGTTTGAACCATATATCCTGTACCATCGGTGGACGGTATTGGAGTATTGATATCCCAGCTTCCGGTTGCTGCATCATCCGTTCCAAATGGATCTACTTCCCAACTTCCGAATTCATTATCAAAGTCTTCAAATTCAATTAATTCGTAACCAACAATTGCAAAATAAGGAAGGTTTGGTTCCACTGCAAGGTCTGCATTAACTGGTAGAACAACACCTCCGCAACCGTTAGTATCTTCCACTTTAAAATAATATTCTATAATAGTTCCTTGATCCTGAGCAGGAATAGTTCCTTCGTAGGTAGTTCCGGCAACTTCCGTCATTAAAGTTTCTGTGTAAGCGCCTGCACCTGCAGTCCTGTAAAATAAAGATGCAGAACCAATATATTCAGGAAAGTCAACTTCAAGATCAGTTACTACAACTAATGGAGCATCAACTTCCACCGGAGCGGTAAATTCTGTATGATCTAATCCAATATTTCCAATTAAGGTAATTCCATGCTCACAAAATGCATCTGTGATAAAATCGTCATTTGGAGTTCCGTCGCCAAGGTCGGCATTATCGTCATCAGCCATTAGAGCTTCCAATAATACATCTCTGAATATCTCTCCTTCATTTCCATCGGCGCCATCAATTGTAGCATTATGTGTTTCCATCCAAAGGTTTGTCATTGAAGTAAGATCACCACCAAAGTTCTCATTTACATCCCACCAGGCTCCGGCCACGATCTCTCCATCAGCATGAACTTCGCCAACAAGGTCTTCAGGATATACTTTCGGTTCAAGATCATATCTACGAACATTTGTTCCTGCTCCACCTAAGAATCCCTGACCTAAAATTGGATTGTCTGTTACCGTCATTCCCCATAGGTCGGCATATCCTTCATGCATTGCACCATTTCCCATCCCACCCGGATCGCCGAGGTCGAAATAAAGGTCATAATTAATACCATGACCGTATTCGTGCATTACAACATCATTAAATAATCCTGTTGAAGGGCATCCACCACCATCCTGATAAAAATTCGTACTTGTTCCGTCATAAAATGCATTACAGCTACCATCGTTACGTTCTACACGAATCAGTTGATCAAAATCAAGATCGGTAAATGACGGGAAATAAAATTTCATGTGGTCGTGAACTATATTCTGCCAATAATATGCGGAAACCTCCGAAGGCATAGCACCTGATTCTTCATCAAATTCTATAAGGTTTATTCCCGGAATTAGAGTTATATCAATGCTTTCAATATTAGTAGCACCGGTGCCCTCACTAACTCTCGCATATCTTCCAATGAGTTCGATTGTTGCAGGAGTTGGTTCGGTGATAGTATTAACAGTTAAAAATCCATTTGCATCGGTAAAATGCTCATCGCCATCTATTTCTACACGCAAATAAGGAAGACCTCTGTTAACAGGTGCTACCAATGGGTTATCCGTGATATCACTGTTCACCTGTACATCGGCAGTCATTAAATATGAACCACATTCTTTTACTTCATTTTGGCGATAATATACTTTTCCGGTATTTGCATCAACTAATGAATAATATTTACCGGGAATGTTATTTGCATTCATGGTATTCACAGTAACCTCATAAACTAGCTTGTATTCTAAACCTGCTTCAGCTGAAACCGGTAGAATTTTCAGGTCAGGATTAACGGTAATTTCATTCACGGCAATTGCAAAATCTGCAGATGCATAGGTTTTTATTCCCTCCGAACTTATTCCCGGTATTGTTGAGATTGAAATATCATCATAAATATCCAATCCGAACATGATCACCTTGCCTGTTAAACTCAAACGAACTGTAGCTTCACTCCATAAAATGTCCAAGCCATTATATTGTTGTATGAAGGTGACATAATGGTATTTTGCAGTTGTGTTATTTGCTAAAAGTGCGAGGTCGCTGTTTTTTACATTAAATGCCTTCAGTTCTCCTGTTAAAAAATTAAGTGCCTGTAATTCAGGTGTAGCGCCACTTGCAACAATTGGAGTTCCGTAAGCACGGTGAGGTGTCCCGGTTTGTTCATTAAATTCAACCCACCAATCTCCATGAGACTGTTTGAAATTTGTCCATGCCTCACTCTTGCGCAACTCCGATTGAATTTGCTGATTTGGAAGGCGTTTTGTGTTTTGAATAAATGTTTTTGTGTAAGGGTCTTTTTGGTGTGCAACCTGGGCGTTAGCTGCGGACAGAAATACTACTGCGGCGAGGAGTGTAAGCACTTTCTTCATAAATTGACGTGTAGGTTTAAATTGTTTTTTAATTTGAGTATAAAAAGCAGTGGTCGTTTTTCAAAGTATGGTGTTATTAAAATTTAACACTCAACAAAGATAATAGTTCGGGCTGTAATTGGCAAGTCATATTTGTGTCAGCAGGATTAAACAGCAATTTTGTTTAAATGAACGAGTAGCGGAAAAAGTTGCTGTGATGTGAAAGTTACCCTATCACAACAAAATTTTCAGTCCGTCATAGGCAATAAAAGTGTTGTCGGACAATGATCTTTCCACCTCTTCGTGTTTGCCCATCTGATGGGAAAGATGTGTTAAATATGCCTTTTCAGGTTTTAATTCCGCGATCAATTCAAGGGCTTCCTCGAGATTAAAATGGGAAATGTGTTTTTCTTTTCGCAATGCATTTAATATCAGGACCTTAGTTCCTAAAATCTTATTTTTTTCCTCCTCTGAAATAGAATTCGCATCTGTTATATAAGTAAAATCTCCAATTCTATACCCGAAAACTTGCATTTTATAGTGCATCACTTCAATCGGCATAAAGGTGATTCCTTCGATACTGAACGGAATATTGGTAATGGGACAGAAGTTGATCTTTGGTAGTCCGGGATACCAAATATCATTAAATACATAGTGATATTCCTTTCGCAGCGAATTTTCAGTCTCCGCTGATACATATATATCCATTGCTTTTTGCTGAAAATGGTTGTATGCTCTTACATCATCCAATCCAGCTGTGTGATCGCGATGTGCATGCGTAAAAATTATTGCCTCAAGTGTATTCACTTTTTCTCTAAGCATTTGCTGTCGAAAATCGGGACCGGCATCAAAAACAAAATTTTTATTTTCTACCTGAAGTAATACGGAAGCTCTTAATCTTTTATCGCGGGTATCATTTCCTGAACAAACCTCACAATGGCAACCTATCATGGGAACGCCTCCGGAAGTGCCTGAACCTAAAATAGTTATGATCAAACTTTAACTGTTTGTGTTTGCGATGCCATTTCATGAAAAAAGTCGCGTGACGATTCACTCAGTTCGTTTTCATCCACGCCGATCTTACCGATAATTTCCAGCAAATTGTTAATTCTGGCTTCTGTTTCGTAATATCGGTTTATCACGATCACCTTTCTGCTTTCTAAAATACAATATCCTGCAGTAAAATTACCGCGTTCATAACGAACGATATATCCGGACTCTTTTAACAGGTCCTCCACCTTCTTCAATGTATGTATTGTATATTTAAACATGAATATTTACGTTATTTGCAAATTATAACGTCAAAAGTAAGCAGCTATTATTGGGATAAAAAGATAAGTAATGCACATATTATGAGGATAAATATTTTAATTACAATTTTATTGATCTCTTTTTCTATTGAGGCTCAGATAAATGCCGGTAAAAAAGACGACAATACATTTCATGTTTTTGAGGGTGGATTTGCCCTTGGTGCCAATATGAGTCAAGTTCATGGTGATAAATTTGCCGGATTCAATAAATTAGGATTAAATGTTGGCCCTGTGCTTCATATCAATTTTAATGAAAATTGGTATGGTGATATGGAAGTGCTTTTTACTCAGAAAGGTAGCAGAACAACTCCGGCTCAGAGTAATTCACTTGGATATACTTACAAATTACAATTTAATTATGTTGAAATTCCTGTGATGGTTGGTTATAATGACAAAAACAGACTTCTTTTTCAGGCTGGATTGGCATATGCGCGACTATTTTCAGTAAAAGAGGAAATTAATGGTTCAGATTTTACTGATCCTGAAAATTTTGAAAATATGGAATTGAGTTATGTGTTAGGTGGAACATTTTTAATGGGTGAAACAAAACATTTTGGACTTGAGGTCAGGTATCAACATTCACTAACTTCTGTGGGTGTTCCGCTCGACCCCACGGTTACCGGAATGGTGCATGCTATGCTTTCATTGCGAGGGGTTTACTACTTTTAGTTCTAGTTTTATGTTCTGAGTTCTGAGTTCTGAGTGCCGTTTAGTAAAAGTTTTAGGGATGAGATCCGATTAATATTATTTATTTTTTGATAATTTTTTGA
>JAYSYX010000054.1:0-14925 GCA_043727235.1 Bacteroidota bacterium | reverse complement strand
GGCTATTGGGGAATTTTTTTCGATTATAATTATTTTTTTATTCCTCCAAACTGTAAATAATTCTTAAATACCGTAAATTTTTTTAAAATCGCAAAATATTAGAGGCGCAGGCTTATATTTTTGCGCTGGTTTTAAAAGAGACAAACAACCATAAACCAAAAATGAAAAAAAAAATACACTATTACCTAGTTCTGTGCCTGATAATCCTTACCTTGCCGCTGAGCGCACAAACACCATCAGACGCTGTTTTGATGAATCCGGGACAATTTTGCGGAGGAATATTTTATAATAATTCATCTGCCTCAGAATACTGGCAAGGTGATTCCTTATTAGAAAATGGAAATGTTGGCACTTTAACCAGTCAGTCAATTGCTGCTGGTTTTACTCTCGGGATTATAAAAAACCTTAATATTTACGCAACCTTACCATGGATCAAAAATTCTCCAAGTGCAGGTTTTGTTGAAGGAACTTCGGGTATTCAGGACTTCCTCTTCGCTGCCAAGTATCAATTTCTAGATAAAAAACTAGGTGCGGGTAATTTTAAGGCATTAGTATCGGCTACCGCAACTTTACCTGTTGGCTCATACATTCCCGAACATCCATATTCATTAGGGCTAGGTTGTGCTGATGGTATAGGTAGATTAATATTGGCTTACAAAACAGACATGGGTGTTTTTGCAAAAGCACAGGGAGGATACCATATTCGTGGGAACTCTGAACTTGTAAGGGTTTATTACTACACATCTGACGAGGCATTTTATTCCAATTTGGTTGATATGCCAAGTGCTATTGACTATTCAGCAACAGTTGGTTATATAACAGAAAATAATCTGACCTTTAAAGCAGAAGCAGAATTTTCTATGTTCAATTCTTTGGGTGGATTTGACATTCGCCCATGGGATCAAGGGTTTCCATCCAATGAAATAGATGCTATGCGCATTGGTGCCAATTTTCAATATATTCCCGAATATGCAAAGGGTCTGGGGCTGCATTTACATACAGCTTATACCCTAGATGGAAGAAATGTTTGGAAAACCTTCAATATTGGCGGAGGTATTACTTATTTCTTCAGTATTTGGAATAAAGAAGAAAAAACACCTGCTGAATAATTTTATCTAAATAAACTTGTCCTGTTAACATATTAATATGAAAAACAAAAATATATTATTAGCTACTCTTATCACTTCAGGCATTTTCATTTTTTCGTCTTGTGAAAATGAAATTCCCGGTGGTATCAGTTATGAAGCTTATACATTCAGTTCCATTAACGAAACAGGTGGAAACTGGCAGCCTATATTATTAACATCAGGAGCTGATGTAGTTATAGATGCGCCCGCGGATATAACATCCCCAGAATATCTTGCAGAATTAGCTGAGGTTAAAAGTTTAAGCAGTTCACTTTCTGCAGATCAGAAAGAGATAGTTGAATATTGGGGAAACAACACAGCAATACGCTGGATGGAAATTGCAGAAACTTTGGTTGCAAAATATAATTTGCCTCCTGATCCAGGACCTGAAGGAACTTATCCTCCACCAACAGCAACGCCACTTACGAGCGATTTCCCTTTTGCTCATCCGCCATTTGCGAATAGAATGTATGCACACCTCAGCGCTTCATTTTATGATGCTGTTGTAAGTGCATGGCATTATAAATTTACTTATGACCGACCTGCAATTTATTTAACAGATGGAAGTATAGAACAATCGTATCCAAAAAATGATATTCCTTCTTACCCATCGGAAGATGCTGCAATTGCTTATTCAGCTCAAAAAATATTATCCTTTTTATTTCCTAACGATGTGACTTTTATAACAGAAAAAGCACAGGAATGTCGCGATTCAAGAAAATGGGCAGGACTTGCAACAGAAAGTGATCTTGTAGCAGGCGATTCCATCGGAAGTTATGTTTCACATGCTTATATCGAAAGATCAAAAGTAGATAATGCAAAATTTGCACAAGTTGACAAAGCAACCTATACCTTATTGCAGGATACTGCTACCATGATGTGGGGCGATCAATGGCAACATTGGTTAAATATAGACATTCCTCCGCGTCCGGTTGGTGTTACACCTCGATATGGTGATGTAACTCCATGGTGGATACCAAATGTTGAAGCCGTTCGCCCGGGACCTCCTCCGGCAATCGGCTCTGCTGAATATCTGGAAGCAGAAAAGGAATTACTTGACCTGACAGAAAATGCGACAAATGAACAGGAAGAAATTGCATTTTTCTGGGGCGATGGTCCGGGAACTTATACGCCATCAGGCCATTGGAATTTAATGGCAACTGAAAAAATTGTTGAGGAAGGATTGAATCCACTGCGCACAACCAGAGTATTGGCATATATGAATACTGCTATGGCTGATGCAGCTATAAGCTGTTGGGATACCAAATATTATTATTTCTACCCAAGACCATCGCAGGCAAATCCGGAGATCAGATCTACCTTTATGACTCCAAATTTCCCGGGTTATACTTCAGGCCATTCCACTTTTAGCGGAGCAGCTTCACAAGTTCTTAGTCATTTCTTTCCTGCAGATGCAAACGAGTTTCAAAATTTCGCAATTGAAGCGAGTAATTCAAGAATATATGGAAGGATCCACTTCAGGTTTGATTGTGAAGTTGGAGTTCAGGTTGGAAATAATATCGGCGATTATTCAATTGCAGCTGCAATGGTCGATGGTGGTGAATGATATTTAAACTTATCGAATAATAAACACCGGCTTTATAAAGTCGGTGTTTTTTTTTGCCCTTAGTATTCAATTTTTGAATTTCTCATGAATGCAGCATAAAATGATCATACTTAACAGTTTTTTTTATGTGGTTTAATTAAAACAAAGTATTCTTGCCGCTGTAAAGAGGAAAATGTACATTATTCACTAATACCTTTCAACGAATAACGATTATTATATATTGAAAACGAATGTTGCTAATAAATTAATTGCCAATAAAGAGATCGTCAATTAAATATTTCAAATACATCTAAATTAAATATTGCATGTCGAGGCTTCCGAGTGATGAGGTTTTACAATTTTTATTGATCGTAGCGGTTTTGCTTTTATCTGCAAGATTGTTAGGTGAATTATTCCGGAAATTAAAATTACCTCAGGTAATGGGTGAACTTATGGCCGGAATTATATTAGGTCCTTCCTGTCTAAAAAGCCTGGCTCCGGAATTTTACCACAATTTTTTTGAAGTATCCGTTAATGCGGGAATTGCATTTGATGGACTTGCAAGAATCGGGATTTTACTTTTATTGTTCGTAGCCGGTATGGAGATAAATCTCAAAACCATCAGAGAAAAGGCAAATGCGGCCGCCTCCATAAGTCTTTCAGGCATAGCATTTCCTTTTGCATTTGGTTTTTGTGGAACATGGTATTTTTTCAGTTACCTATTTCCGGCGGGCATGGACGATAAATTAGCTACTTCGCTTTTTATGGGCACTGCACTTTCCATTACAGCATTATCGGTATTGGCAAAGATCCTTATAGATATAGATATGCTCAAAAGTAAATTTGGCAATCTGATGCTGACTGCTGCCATGATAGATGACTTTATAGGTTGGATGTTGTTTTCGTTGGTGATAAGCGTTGCAAATCTTAATCATGAAGGAGGATTTGACACATGGCAGGTGATGTTCATGGTGATTGGATTTGCCACCTTTGTATTAACGATAGGGAAACGATTTCTGCACCTCGCCTTTATTTTTTCGAATAAATACCTTTCACGCGGAGGAGGCACTTTATCAGTTGGTATTGTTTTTTGTTTGCTGGGAGCAATATTTACCGAATGGCTGGGTTTACATGCAATTTTCGGAGCCTTTATGATCGGCATTGCAGTTGGCGATTCCGAGCATTTCAGTCATAGAACCAAGGAAATGTTGCACGATATCGTAACATATATTTTTGCTCCTCTATTTTTTGTTTCGATCGGATTCCGGGTAAATTTTCTTGAAAATTTCGACTGGGGAATAATAGGATTTATTCTGGCTATATCCATTTTGGGTAAGATTTCCGGAGGATTTATTGGGGCAAGGATAGGCAAATTCAGCAAAAATGAAGCAATGGCAATAGGATTTGCCATGAATGCACGAGGATCGCAGGAGATCGTGTTGGGACTAATAGCTCTAAATGCAGGTATAATTAACGATCAGGTTTTTGTTGGATTGGTTGTAATGACCTTTGTAACTATTATGATGGCAGGTCCTTTGATGAAATATTTTCTGGATCGCGATAGAAAGGCTAAATTGCCTAAGGAAGAAACCATACCTGAATAAGACAATATCTGTCCCAATTAAGATTCGAAGGGAGAAGAATTGAAGATTCGAAGGTAAAGGTTCTAAGGAAGAAAAAGGAAGGAAGGTTTGGTTAAGGTTAAAAAAGGGGAATCCATTATTTTTGAAAAATTTTACAACTAAGTGCTTACTTTATTCTGCAATAAAATCTACCAATTTTAATCAAAGTGATTCATGTATCTCGCGTCTTGTTTCTATTATTATTATATTAAAAAAATCCGATATTAGCTTTTACCCCAAGATCGGATTATTTTATTAATTGATTGATTTACAGCAGTTTAAAACACCTTATATCCATACCAGGTTCTTGCTGCTTTATCATAAAAAAATGCATGGCCGTTGGTGAATGAGAATGCAAACGAATCGTTTAATGGAGCATCCTCAGGAATGTCTCTGGTTGCTGAAATAACACCTTTTGTATTAAAAAATATCAATTTTCCTGCTACATAATCGAGTAAAACATATTCGAATCCCTTTGCACCTGTATAACCTAGTGAATTACTATTCAGGCCGAAGGTTGAAACATCCCCCCATTTTAAGTTGATCTTTTTTATTTTTTTAGGCCTTTCTCTGGAATATAATTGTATCGTGGTAAAGTCAGGATTTAAGAATGCTACCTGTTTTTTATCGATATTATATGCTCCGACAGACTGAAAATCCGGTTGATGCTGACCAACGAACAAGGTCATGTTGGATGATGGTGTGTTGTTTGCATTTAACGAAAATGCAGTCCAACCGGCTTCTCCGGCGCCATTTCCTTCCATTTGTTTTGTAGCAGGATTATACCACAGTCCTCTATAGTCAAATTTTGCCTGTGCCGAAAATACCATTTCTGCACTTGTATTAAATCCTTCCAATGGGAAAGATTCATTACCAGCAATTACTGTAATATAGATTCTGGAATCCGGGTTCCAGGCTACAGCACAAGCGTTTGTTCCATCAGATTGATTGAAGGTGTATTCTATGGTTTTAACCAAAGTTCCAGCAGGTGTTTGGGCCGACACCAATCCGATTAAAAGAAAAAATATTAAAGAAAAGGCTGATCCTTTTGTAAAAATTTGCGCTGTGTTCATATTTTATTTTTTAGTGGTTGAGTTATAGGATTTGTATTGATTACCTGCAAGACCCGTAAATTTTGCTAATGTAACCCAGTTAATTTCTGACAAAAATAATTGAAATTCGTTTCTGTTTCGTTTCCTTTAAATAGGGCTATAGGAAGTGACATAAGAAAGCGGTTGTAATTTTCATCACAACCGCTGTTATTATAAGATTTTGTTGTTTACCAGATCTTAGCTCTTTGGTCAACAGGCAGATACATTTGATCTCCTTCTGCAACTCCAAATGCTTCGTACCATTCCGGAATATTCACAACAGTACCATTTACCCGCCATTCTCCGGGGCTATGCACATTTGTAAGTAATTGCGTGCGCATGGCATCAGGGCGGTAGGAACCGGCCCAAATTCTGCCAAAACCGATGAAAAAACGTTGTTGCGGTGTAAAACCATCAATTATTTTTGCAGCCTGAAATTCTTTGGTTTTTTTGTAGGCCTGATAAGCTATAGTAATTCCACCAAAATCTGCGATGTTTTCTCCAAGTGTAAATGCTCCGTTTATACAAACACTATCCAACGGGCAATAACTGTTGAATTGGTCAATTACAACCTTTGCTCGCTCCTCAAATTTAGTATTATCTGAAGAAGTCCACCACATATTTAAATTGCCATTTGCATCGTATTGGCGCCCCTGATCATCAAAACCATGCGTTATTTCATGACCAATTACAGCACCGATACCACCATAATTTATAGCATCATCAGCCTTGGGATCAAAAAACGGCGGTTGTAAAATAGCAGCAGGGAAAACGATCTCGTTATTGGATGGACTATAGTATGCATTAACAGTTTGCGGAGTCATTCCCCACTCCGATTTATCCACCGGTTGACCAATTTTAGCATAATTGCGTGTAGCCTCAAACTCAGCACCACGCATTACATTTAAAACATATGGGCCATTATCAATATCGAGCTTAGAATAATCTCTCCATTTATCGGGATAACCGATCTTAACTGTAAAAGTGCTCAATTTTTTTTGTGCGGCTTGTTTGGTGCTGTCTGTCATCCATTCAAGTGTAGAAATACGTTCGCCCATTGCAGCCTTAATATTTTCTACCATTTCGAGCATACGTTGTTTGCTTTCGGGAGTGAAAGCAGTTCTCACATATTCTTCACCAAGTGCCTCACCTAAACAAAAATCTGCAGTTTCCACCACTCTTTTCCAACGCGGTTTTAATTGTTCTATTCCATTGAGTTTTTTTCCTGCAAAATCGAAATGTTCATTCACAAAAGCGCTGCTCAGGTAATTGGAGGCGCCATCAACAAAATGATAGGAAAGGTAAGTTTTCCAATCTTCCATTTTTACACTCTTGAACATTCCGTTCAATGCTTTGTAAAATTCAGGTTGTGCCAGATTGATACCTGTCTTAAATTCCGGTGTTTTTAGTTCGCTGTAATACAAATTCCAATTGATATTTGGAGTAAGAGCCTGCAGATCAGATACAGGCATTTTGTGGTAAATATTGTTAGGATCACGCATGGAAACCTGATCCATACTCGCTTTTGCCAGTTGGGTCTCAATGATCATAATAGTATTTGCATTTTTTAGAGCGGTAGTTTCATCCACCCCCATTAAAACAAATACATTTTTAATATGCGTTATATAATCAAGTCTGTTTTGTTTGCTTTTTGCATCTTGTTTTGTATAATAATCTCGTTCTGGCAATCCTAATCCGCCTTGCCACATGGTCATTATTACATCAGCAGAGTTTTTATCATCCTGCCCTACCCAATGAGTAAACATTGCGAATGAGTAGGTTTTGTGCATTTGTGCTACCATTTTGATCAAATCATCAGAAGTTTTGATGGCATTTATCTGCTCAAGAAATGGTTTTATAGGCTCAATACCTGCTTTTTCAATTGCAACGGTATCCATTCCACTTTTCCAAAAATCGCCTACTTTTTGTGTATTTGTTCCCTTTTCAGCCTTTGCTGTGGAAGCTTTTTCCATGGAAATGCGCAGGGTTTTCAAGCTGTTATCATCCAAGGTGTGAAAACTACCGTAACTTGCTTTATCAGCCGGGATCGGGTTTTGTGAAATCCATTTGCTATTAATAAAAGCGTAAAAATCGTCGCCTGGACGAATAGTGCTATCCAACATTGAGCTGTCAATTGCACTGTAATTATTTTCCTCACCTGTTTTGGAGCTTTTGCAAGCAGCAAAAACTACCATGATGATTACAAACATTGAAATTTGAATTTTCTTCATTAATTGGTTTTTTGTGGTTGTAAAGATAGCGGATTGTGGCGGGATGAGGGGTTAATTGTTGTTAAGGAGTTCTTAGTTCGGGGTTCGGGGTTAAAGGAGTTGAAGGAGTTGAAATAGTTTAAATCGGAGGAAAAAACGAGCGAAGTGAGGCTCTCACTCCCAGTGAGGGCCTCACTAAGCGGTATGTCCAAAGCGAGACTTTTACTGCTATGAGGATCTCAATAGAGCGGCATTCTTGTCAACACCGCGTTCCACGTTGAAAGTGTTCAATTCGGAGGAATATCTCCCAATACTACAAACTGCCCACTGCGCGCTGTTTACTGCCCACTTCCTCCCTTCCCTCTCCTCAACTTCACCACCGGCTTAAAAACCATAATTGAAAGCGGAGGTATTGTTATCATCATTTCGAACTTGGTTTGTTTTTCAGCTGGTTCTGTGTCCGATTCCACTTCAACGACATAAGGTTTTAAAGGACCACTATTTAATATTCCGGATCCATGATATTTTTCTGCATCGGAATTCAAGAGTTCGATGTAATGATTGCGCTGTTTAACCGGAATTGCATAATCCACAAAGGTCTGCTGGTCGAAGTTCCCGACGACGATAAGGTGATCATTCGCTTTTTTTCCCTGACGCTTCCAGATCAAAACACAGTCGTCGGTTTTTGAAATATCAAGCCATTCAAATCCCCCCTGATTGTAATCATTTTCATGCATGCTTTTTTCATGTACATACAGGTCATTAAGATCTTTAACCCATAGTTGCATTCCTTTATGTTCGGGTAATTCCAATAAATGCCAGTCCAGGCTTTGATCGTGGTTCCATTCCTTGGTCTGAGCAAATTCAGCTCCCATAAATAACAATTTCGGGAATGAATGTGTGAACATATAGCCGTACATCAACCGCAGATTCGCAAACTTATGCCAATGATCACCCGGCATTTTATTGATCAGCGATTTCTTTAGATGTACAACTTCATCGTGCGATAAACAGAGCATGTAATTCTCGCTAAAAGCATACCACATGCTGAAGGTGAGTTTATTTTGATGATGTTTACGGTAATATGGGTCTTCTTTAAAATAATTTAGTGTGTCGTGCATCCAGCCCATCATCCATTTCATACCGAAACCTAAACCGCCATCATATGTCGGTTTTGACACCTTGGGCCAGGCCGTGGATTCTTCCGCAATTGTGATGGCAGAAGGAATTTCCTTATAAACCGTTTCATTTAATTCCTTCAAAAATTGGATGGCTTCCAGATTTTCATTGCCACCATAAACATTGGGCAACCAATCTCCTGCTTTACGCGAATAATCGAGATATAACATACTTGCTACTGCATCAACCCGCAATCCATCGATGTGAAAAACATGCAACCAAAACATAGCTGAACTAAGCAAGAAACTTTTCACTTCATGTCTGCCATAATTAAAAATATAGGAATTCCAATCTGGATGAAACCCTTTTCTCCTATCCTCATGTTCATAAAGATGCGTTCCATCAAAAAAAATCAATCCATGACCATCATCCGGAAAATGGGAAGGCACCCAGTCGAGCAATACCCCGATATTTTCCTTATGAAAACACTCAATAAGATACATCAGGTCCTGCGGTGTTCCATATCTGGAAGTGGGGGCAAAATACGAGGTGGTTTGATATCCCCAGGAACCATAAAAAGGATGTTCGTTTACCGGCATAAATTCAACATGAGTGAATCCCATATTTTTTACATAAGGCACCAAATTCTCAGCAAGATCGCGGTAGCTAAAAAATGGTTTAGATAAATCTGCAGGCCTTCCCCAGGAACCGAGATGTATCTCATAAACACTCATTGGCTTATTGAATTCGAAGGGTTTTTGTTTTATGGTCCACAGGGCATCCTGCCAGGTGTAAGTATAATCCCAAACTACTGAAGCTGTATCCGGAGGTAATTCTGTTCTAAATGCATAGGGGTCTGCCTTTTCCAATACGGAGTTTGACTTTGTTGTGATAAAATATTTATAAAGATCGCCGGCTAAAACATTTGACAGAACACCCTCCCATATCCCTGACCCATCGCCTCTTACTTTTAATGGGTGAGAAACTTTATTCCATTCATTAAATGTTCCTGCAACGCAAACATTTACTGCATTTGGTGCCCATAACGCAAAATAAACCCCTGAATTTCTTTCATCGTCAATAATATGTGCTCCGAATTTCTCCCATAATTTGCTGTGTTTACCCTCTCTGAAAAGATGTATATCATAATCTGTGAAAAGAGTGTAATCGTATCTTACCAATTGTTGCATATCACAAAGGTAAAAAAGCAAAGAAGAAATAGTGATGAGCTTTCCATACACAGTTATATCTCTGTAAAAATTGCAACAAAGTGGGCTAGAGAACAATTTATTTTACGCTTTGTTCGTATTTATGCTTATAATTGCCACACCCATTAAAAAAAAGTAATCCTATGAAAAGAAATGTATTTCTCCTCTTACTTAATCTAACAATAATCATTTTTTCCGCTGACTCCCAAACCAAATCATTGTTATGGCAGATATCAGGCAACGGGATGTCGAAACCTTCCTATCTCTATGGAACGATGCATGTAAGCGATAAGATCGCCTTTCACCTGACCGACAGTTTTTTTATTGCACTAAGAAGTGCAGATATTATAGCGTTGGAAAGCAATCCCGAGTCCTGGATAGAAAATGATTTTGGGGGCAATAACTCGTCAAATCAACAATATAGTTCAGATTATTATGATGATTATTACAATTATAATTCTACAGATTTTTATACTGAAGCAACCACAATTAATATTCCCGATATAAAATCCTATTCTGCAGCCTTTGCCGATAATTCTTATTTGATAAACGGTTATTTATACCGATACAACGACAATCGCGGAGATTATGCAGAAGAGACCTATCTCGATCTTTTTATTTTCCAATGCGGGAAAAAACTCAACAAACAAATTGCAGCATTGGAAGGTGAACAGGAGGTATTAAAATTATTACAAAAAGCTTACGAACCTGTTGAAGATGAGGATGAGGATGCAGATTATATTCTTCAGCGAAAGATGATGGAAGAACTAGAGGAGGATGGAACTGATCTTTATGAGCAAATAGATGAAGCATACCGAAGTGGAGATCTCGAGAAACTCGATTCATTGGAATTAATTACTCTTCCCTCAAAAAACTATAAATTATATTTTATTGAGGAAAGAAACAGAAATATGGTACGTCGTATGGACTCCATTATGACAAAAGGTAAAACCCTGTTTACAGGTATTGGTGCAGCACATTTACCAGGTGAGTTTGGAGCACTCAATTTATTGCGTGAAATGGGTTATACCGTAACACCGGTTAAAGGAAAAATAACGGGAAAAAGTATTAAAGAAAAAGATAAGATTGACAATACATTTTATCCGCAACTTACAAATAAACAATATTCGGATGATTCACTATTTAGTTTGTATTCTCCAGGGAAACTCTATAAAATATCAGAATATTCCGGAAATGAATTTTATTTATTCCCTGATATGGCGAATTCGGCTTATTACACTGCAAATAGAATAAAACATCGCGCAAGTTTTAAAAACATGCATGTTGTTGATGTTAAAAATGAGATCGACAAAATGTTATTTGAAAATATTCCCGGCGATATTCAATCAAAAAAAGAGATCCTTTCAAACACCGGTTTAAGTGGATTTGACATTGTAAGCAGAACAAAAAGAGGGAATTATTTACGTTTTAATATATTTATTTCTCCATTGGAAACTTATATTTTCAAGGTTGGCGGAATTGGCGAGTTTGTAGTAAAGTCGAAAGAGGCTCAGGATTTTTTTTCCAGTATTCAATTTAAAGAGCAAAAAGAAACCACATGGACTGCTTACAGCCCTTCCTGGGGTTTATTTTCAATCGACCTTCCTCCAACGCGAATTGTTGATGGGGTAGACTCAGATGAAACAGTAAGCACGTCGCAAACAATTTGTGAAGGAGAAGCTACCGATGCCTCAGGATTTTATTGGTTCACAGCATATTATTTAAACGATGATAATTTCATAGAGGAAGACAGTTTTGAACTTGTGCGATTAACGGACATGTTCAACGAACAATTTAAAAAAAATAAATTTGATAAAAAGAGTGAACAATTCTTAACTCACGATAACCATCCTGCACTGGAAACTGTTTTTAGTAAGAAGGACTCCTATTTATATACCAAAGTTGTAATAAATGGTCCCTATTATATTTTTATGGCTGCTTTGAACAACAAGGATGAATATCCCGCACAGTATTTTAAATCACTTAAATTAAAAAACTTTGAATACACCAAAAATTTTGAGACCTATACTGACACCGCACTGAATTTTACTGTAAATACAATTGTTCCGATTGTGGATACCCTTCTTACTTTTGAGGAGATAGATTACAATTATGATGATTACTACGATTATGGATATGGAAATTATGATGAAGAAATGGATCGGAGTTATCTGCCGGAAACCAGGAATTTATTATTCAGTTCTGAAGATTCACCCGAAAATATTTTAGTATCCTATACTAAATTTCATAAATTTTATTCTGAAATTGATGAGAAAGAATTCTGGAAAGAAGTTGATTCGAATTTAATCAATTATTCTGGCATGAATTTGAGCAGAAAAAAATTCTCTTACAAAGGTGATATACGCGAACTCGAATTTTTACTTACAGATACTGGGAGTACACGCGGAATCTATAACAAAATAGTTTTAAAAGACAATGTGCTATTTAATTTAAATACCTGTGTTGATACTTTAAGCGCATATTCTGATTTTATAAGTAATTTCTACAATAGTTTCGCTCCAGTTGACAGCACATTCGGACCATCAGTTTTCGAAAGTCGGGCAGGTTTATATTTCAGTCAACTTACCAGTAAGGATACTATTCTGAATGAACAAGCAATTAACTCAATTTCAGTCATCGAACTTGAAGAAAAGGATGCTGATAGTTTAATTAAATATATTGAATCGTTGGAATTTAAAAAACTTAAACTGGAACAACGGGAATCATTTATTGAAAAACTTGCAGAGTTGAAAAATAAAAATGTTATTCCTGCACTTAAAAAACTTTATCTTGATGCCGGAGACACCAGCACAATTCAGCTGGCAGTTTTACATGGATTAGCGGAAATAAAAACCAAAGAATCGATTAAAACCTTTAATGAATTATTGTATATTGAAACACCTCTGGCTAAAAAAGGAAATTCGCTCAATTGGATATTTTTACCCTTGAGTGATAGCCTGGAGTTGGCTGTTGATCTGTTTCCGCAATTGTTCGACTTTACAAATTTACCCGAGTACCAATATGCCAGCTATCGGATGTTGGCTTTAATATTGAAAAACGACAGCACAAAAATGAATTTGATCGAATCACACAAAAAACAAATAATTGCGGAAGCAAACTCAGAATTAAAACGTTTCATGGCAGGAAACGAAGTGGAAAACAAATACTCCAATTCGTATAATTCTTATAATTCCAAAGCTTATTTTCCGAAATTAAAAGATATCACTCAGGGCAATATGGGTGGATATTACTCCTCTTCTTTTGGAGAGTATGAAAATTACAATGAATATAATTCAATTTCGGGTAATTATAATTTCGGTTATTACCCTAAGAAAACAAGTTACCCCTGGGCTGCAGGTCTTCTTGATTATTACAGCATTTTATTATCCAATTTTTATGATGATCCGGCAGTTATAAAATATTTTGCCAAAATAAATAAAAGTAATGATGAGGGCTTGATATATCGCACCTCATTAACTTTGGCAAAGAATAATTTACCTGTGCCTGATAGTATCTGGAGTAATCTGCTTGAAAACAGAGAATGGCGGTATTTTACAATCAAACAATTGCAAAAACTTAATCAGACTGACAAATTAGATACTGCATTTACAACACAGATCAAAGTTGCGGAAGGATGTTTATATCAATATGAATTTAAAGAAGAAGAAGACTCCATACAATACCATTCCAAAAAATTAGTACACACAAAAAACGGTCCCGGTTATATTTATTTCTTTAAAAGCAAGGTCGGCAATGACAAGGGATGGAATCTTGATTGTGTAGGTGTGCAACCAGCGGATCAAAACAAATTTGAAATTGAACCTATGTTTGTTGATTATGGATCAGTAATTCTGGATGAGGAAGATCTTCAGAAAAAAATTGATACTATTATTAAAAATATTGAATTACTGGGAAGACAAAGGGTAAGTTTAGAGTCTGATGATTACAATTATAATTATTACGATGATTATTAATTAGGTTGCTCATGAAAGTTTTATTTTGTTTTTTATTGTTGATAACATTTCAGCGATCTCACGCTCAAAAATATTCCATTTCTGAACGCTTTCCTGATGACACATTACAATCCACTGCAAAAAAGGATAATTATTTCAATGAGAATCCTTATGACCTGACGTTAAAGAAAGAATTGATAATTGCGGTACCGATCACCGCAGTATTTTTAGCGGATATTTATATAGATCCACGACCATTTACTGAGGAAGATCTTCTGCAGCTTAATATTAATGACATCCCTTGGTTTGAACGCAATTTAATATATTTCGACACCATAATAGCCGCCAGGGCTGATGCCATGAGTGACATTTTCAATAAGTCAGCATTGTTACTCGGACTTTCATCCACATTAATTCCTATTTGTGATTTTTCGGAAATATTCACAAATTTTATAATATATTATGAAGGGGTTATGATTAATTCCGGATTAACCGATCTTTTGAAAAAATCGGTAGGACGTGTTAGACCCTATGTGTATAATACTTCTTTTCCTGATGCCTACCGATTGAATGGAGCCGTTAATAGTTCATTTCCAAGTGGACACACAAGTTCTTCCGCATTCAGCTGTTTTTTCGCAGCTAAAATGATAGATGATTATTTGATAGATGATAATAATAGAATACTTAAAACCATTAATTGGACAAGTGCCGCATTAATACCTGCATGGGTAGGATATTTAAGAATGGCTGCAGGAGTGCATTTTCTTACAGATGTTGCCGGTGGATTTATTATAGGAGCAAGTTGCGGATATTTTATTCCGGCATTGCATAAGGTAAAAAATGAAAATATTTCCTTCTCCCCTGTTTATTGGAATGAAGGCAGTGGAATGCAGTGTTTAATAAAATTTTAAAGGGTCTTGGGGACACCTACATTTTCTGGGGAACAACAATGATTGCATTATTATTTATAGGCATTTAAAAGGTTATTATACTATTAAAAATCAAAATCCAGCTCCGAATTATTAATTACAGTTACCATAGTTTTGCCA
>JAYSYX010000053.1:0-2179 GCA_043727235.1 Bacteroidota bacterium | reverse complement strand
TTTAATTTCACGACCCCATATGGCGAGGTAGCTCAGCTGGTTAGAGCGCATGATTCATAATCATGAGGTCGGGGGATCGTGCCCCCCTCTCGCTACTCCGATAAGGGCTTCAGGAAACTGGAACCCTTATTTTTTTTGCTCGCTGGCGCGAGTTTTTAACTCGTGCCAATACAGAATTCTAAATTTTACATAACTTCACTTCCAATAATTAACCAGGCAGTTAAAAAAGGTTGTTTCTGTATTTACTGAAATATCAGAAACTTTATAACTGAAATCAATTTAGTCAATGATCAAAGACAAAACAGTTAAATATTCTGTAATCTTATTGTGTGCTGCCATAATGACTTATGTGGTAGTTCGCACGTTCACTGTCGATATCACTTATGATGAATATGGCTCATATTTATACCTGATGCATATGTCAGTTTGGGAATTATTTACAAGCAAAGCTGCCTGGATGTCAGCAAATAATCACGTGGTGAATACGATTTGTATGCAGATCGGCAATGCTGTTTTCGGTCCTGAACTTGCTGCCATGAGATGGGGATCTGTCGTGTCAGGCTTATTTTTTTTACTGTTCGGATACAAATTTATAAAGGAAATTAATCACAACAGGGATTGGACTTTCCTAGCATTGTTTATTATACTGGTCTCCATTCATTTCGGAATAGAATTTTTTTCCCTGGCCAGAGGTTATGGAATGGTATACGCTATGTCAATGGCCTTGATGTATTACTTCCGCAAGTTTATTAACATAGGTGAAGATAAATACTTTTTGTACGGAAGCATTACAGTGTGTTTCGGGATATTTATAAACCTGACCACTACCATATTATTTGCTTCCTGGTTTACTACTACCTTTCTGGTATATTTGTTTTATTTCAAAATAGGAATTTTAAATTATTTGAAAAAACTACTTAGAATAATTCCTTTTGGTTTAATTACAATTTTGATTTTTACTAAACCTCTTTCCATTCTCATTGCACAGGGAGAATTTGAATATGGGCCCGCAAAATTTACGGATACATTAATATCAATGTACAATAATACCATCGCCAAAGACCACCTATTTAAAGTGGAATCAATTTTTAAGACAGGATCTTATTTATTGGGTTTATTTTTTGTTGGCATCATTATTTATTCTGTAATAAAAACCAGGAATAAAAATTCCGGACCCTATAAAATGAATTTGTTTTTTACTGCTTTATTCTTAGTAATTACCATCGTTATCAATATTTTATCCCATGAAGTTACAGGGGCTAATTACCTCACAGCCAGAACGAGTATCCTGTACTTTCCAATGTTTGCGGGTTTATTAGTTTGTTTTCTTTCAGATTTGTCCTCCATTAAATTCAAGATTATTGCAATAACCTTTTTTTTAATTTTAAGTATTAATAATTTAATATTTAAATTCAAATTAAATCATTGTGACGAATGGTGGTTTGATGTTAATTCTAAGGAAATGGCAGAAGCTTTGATGGAAGATAACGGGGAAAATACACCGGCTCTTGTAACAGGGCATGTGCTACTACTGATGTCACCGAAGTTTTATCTGTATAAGGAAGGTTTTGATAATATTATAATAGAGAATAGAAATATACAAACTGAAAGTGATTTTACAGTGGATCCATCTGCAGTCAAATATATTTTAATTTTCAACAACAGTACCTATCACCTGAAGAATAAATATACCATAGTTAAAAAAGGCCTTGTTGCTGATCTGGTAAGAATTGAAAAATAGTCATTTATTTGCCCATTGATTAAAGCTTGAATTGACAAACCTGAGAAAAATATTTCATTTTAATAAAAAGTACTTCCTGATCTCATTTTTGATCTTGTGTATTGAGATCTTTATTGCCTTATACATTCGCGACCACTTCATCCGCCCTTATATCGGCGATGTCCTGGTCGTCATGTTGGTTTATTGTGTGATAAAAAGTATTCTGAATATTAGATCTGTCTCAGCTGCATTCATTTCATTTGTCTTTGCCTGCCTTGTGGAGACCGGGCAATATTTTCATTTAGTGGAAGTGTTAAGTCTGCAACACAATAAATTTGCAACAATAGTGATCGGTAATTCTTTTTCATGGGAAGATATCATTGCATATTTTATAGGAGCTTTAATAATTTTCTTATTGGATCGATCAAAAGCTGAAAAAAAAATAGATCATTTTTAGAC
>JAYSYX010000052.1:0-2185 GCA_043727235.1 Bacteroidota bacterium | reverse complement strand
AGCTCTTCATGTTAGGTATATTATCAAAAAAAATCCAATAGGAATTAAAATATCATTCCAACTCAAATTACTTCCTGTTAAATTTTTGTTCTAACCGTCTTCCCTGCTACTCATCTGGCAAATCGATAATTCCATCCCATCCAACCTTGTAATCCACCGGTATGTATGATACAAATTTTTTCGTTGGCCGATATTAATTGTTTATCAATTAAATCAAAAACTGCGTAACAAGTTTTAGCGGTATAAATTGGGTCGAGTTTGATGTTGTAATTGTTTTCGAATTGTTTAATGAATTTTAATAATGTTGGATCGTATTTAGCATACCCACCAAAATGATAATCGGTGTTTACATGCCATTCTACATTATTTGAAATATTATTACTTTGAAGTAATGTTTTAATACTATCCGTTAAAATATCTTTTCCTTTCAAAACGGAGATTCCTGTGATGCTTGATTTTAGATCAGGGGTGGAAATTAATCCGGCAAGTGTTCCACCGGTTCCTGAGGCACAAAAAATTTGGTCGTATTTATTTTCAAGTCCCGACAATATTTCTGAACAGCCTTTTACTGCTAAATTATTTGTTCCACCTTCAGGAATTAAATAAAACTGTCCGTATTTTTCTTCCAGAGTTTGTAAAAATTGCGTTTCGTATTTATTTTTATATTGTTCTCTTGAAACAAATAATAATTCCATGCCTTCCTTGCGGACAAATTGCAACGTAGGATTTTGAGAATCATCCTCTCCGCGAATGATACCTACAGTTTTGAATTGATATTGTTTTCCAGAAACTGCAGTTGCATGAATATGATTGGAGAAAGCTCCACCAAAAGTGAGTAGTGTGTCAATAGATAATTTTTTCGCTTCTTCCAGATTGTATTTTAATTTGAAATGTTTATTGCCTTGTATTTCGGGAAATGCAAGATCCAAACGCAGAATATCGATGGAGTGGCTCTTGTATTTGATTTGGGAGATTGGGATCATATTGGTGAAAATAGGACAAAGTTTTCAAAAGAACTTCTTTTTTGTGGAGATAGTGGGATTAACTTCGTTGGTCTCAAGATGGGGCGCCTTAGAAAAAATCCTTAAATCAAATTTCATCATCCGATACTTGAACACCCAAGCTTTTGTATCCCATATTTTTTAAGGGGTTAAACACTTTAAAATTAATTACTCTTAATTAAAATTCTAAATTTAAATAACTCTGATTTGAAACCTGCGTTCAGTCCTAAAGCAGAACTCCCTGCGGTCGTTCGCTTCAGGACACCGTAAAGCGCAAAACCGCCATGAAGTAGAACTTCGTTCACTTCATGGCGGTTTTTCTGCTTTACAGTGGAGATAGTGAGACTCGAACTCACGACCCCTTGCATGCCATGCAAGTACTCTAGCCAACTGAGCTATACCCCCGTTTGGGGCAAAGTTAAAGTATTAAGTTCAACTTATGATTGGAGGAATTGAGAAATTAATTTCGCAGTTCTTTCGGAGGCACCTGCGTTGCCGAGTTTTTCCTTTAAAATTTGATACTCTTCGCGCATTGTTGACCGGTATTCGTCATTATAAACCAATCGTTCAAAATGTATACGCAGGTTTTTTTCATTTAATTTAAACTGAATTAATTCAGGCACTACTTCCTTACCTGCAATCAAATTCACCAACGAAATATATTTAACTTTAATAAGCTGTTTTGCAATTGCATAAGAAATTACGGAACCTTTATAACATACAATTTGCGGAACATTAAACAATGCCGTTTCCAACGTTGCAGTTCCTGATGTTACCAATGCTGCTTCACTGTGTTGCAAAACATCATAAGTTTGGTTTAACAGATAATGCACATTGTGTTCGCGGACGAATTGTGTGTAAAAATTTTTATCTATTCCCGGAGCACATGCCACAACAAATTGAAATTTTGGAAAATGTTTGGCCATCGACAACATGATAGGCAATTTTACTGCAATCTCCTGCTTTCTGCTGCCTGATAAAATTGCAATTATCGGATCAGAAGTAAGTGCATTTTTTTTATAAAATAAGGGGTCTTTAATTTTATCAGAAATTTCGTCTAAAAGCGGATGACCTACATATTCTACTTCATAGTTGAATTTTTTATAAAATTCTTTTTCGAAAGGAAGAATTACGTAGAGTTTATCTACATATTTTTTTAATATTTCTGCGCGCGAACTTTTCCA
>JAYSYX010000051.1:0-44466 GCA_043727235.1 Bacteroidota bacterium | reverse complement strand
TTCATACCTGTCGCCTAAACGTTGCGATAGCATGATGATTAATTTAATATTATTTTCTTCACAAAATTTAATCAGATCGGTCAGATTTTTTTCAATAGTTTTATTTGGGTTGGATGTTGCATTTTCGTATTTATCGAATAAAAACTGACAGCGCTGGGTGCGATAAGCAATTGTATCCGGTGTACGCAATTCGGAGTAACGCACTGCAAGATCTCCATCCGGATCATCTTTCATTTCCTGATCAAGAGAATAAAATCCTCTCCTGTCGGGCCCTAAGGTTCTTTCATCCGCATTCATTCCTGTTGCCTGCTGCACCATTGCCGTTCCCATACCTACCATCAATGATTTTTCACAAAAAGAGAATGCATGTAATCCAGGTACACTAATTTTTTTAGCTATGCCCTTCTCAGATTCCCAACTTGCTTTCATCACATCCAAAATATTATTGGGGGTATACCAAAATATCATTTCTTTTTTGTGGAGATTATCTGCTCCCATTTTTGTAAGTTCTGAGAGATCGATGACCACATATTTTAAATTCGATTTATCATATTTAATTAAATTTTCGAGCATGTAAACCGATTGCGGAGTTCTGTTTGCGGGTATTCCGAAATTGTATGACTTTATATTTAATTCAGGTCGCTGTGCATTTACAAGAGAATCGAATTCAACAGGATTTATATGTCTGTAGGTTGTACTAGCACCAATAAACAAGGTATTATATTGATCGCTGTTATCTACATAGGATTCATATTTTGAATTCAATCTTATATTACCCCATGAAAATGGCATGGCGATAATAGCGATCTGACTTAAAACCAGAACTATTAAAACCAACAAACCAAACCTAACGAATAATTTTTTCATGTCTTAAAATTGGAAATATATAAATACCGAATCTGTTGTAACTGCAAACCAGGAAACCAATACTGTTATTAAAACGTAAAATCCCCACCTGAAATAAACCGGTTTTGCTGCAATTCTTTTTTCTATTGTTACATCTTTATTTAGATATAAATTATAATCCGTGTATAATAAAATGCCTACAAAAAATAGAGATAACCAAAATTCGATCACACTTGGTGTTGAACCTGCAGCTGAACTTGAATTAATAAGTGCCCAGGTGGTGTCGGGTTGATTAAATATGCTTTTAATAATGATCCAGGATTCGTCAATATTCCTCGAACAAAAGAAAATATCGGGAATACAAGTTAAATTAAAAATCCAGAACATCAACAAGAAATTTGTCAGCCATTTTGCTTTGGGCAAGAGCGTTGGCAAATTTATTTTGGGGAAGTATCTATCCCATATTCTCGAGATTACTATATAGGATCCATGTACAAATCCAAACATGATAAATGTCCAGTTTGCGCCATGCCAGAATCCCATAATTGTTAATGCTGCCAAATTGTTGAACAACATGCGGGGAAAAGAAACCTTACTTCCACCCATCGGGATATAGAGATAGTCGCGCACCCACACAGTAAGTGTAATATGCCATCGTTCCCAAAACTCTCTGATAGATTTTGCGAAATATGGTGTTTTAAAGTTCTCTCTCAGATTGTGACCCATTATTCGGGAAGAGCCTATTGCAATATCACAATAACCAGAAAAATCGCAATACACCTGAATTGCAAATAACCAGGTGGCTAAAATAACGGCAAATCCTCCATGTTCTCCCGGTTGATTATATACTTCCCTTACAAAAATTGCAAGTCTGTCCGCAATAACCACCTTTTTAAAGAATCCATATAAAATTCTTATGAGACCTTGTTTTACTCTGTCATAATCAAAATCAAAATTTTGTTTTAATTGTGGGAGAAAATCTTCTTTTCGCTGAATTGGCCCTGCAACAAGCTGCGGCCAATAGGCGACAAAGGTTGCGAAATATCCAAAATTCTTTTCCGCCTTTGCTGTTCCTTTATATACATCCACGGTATAACTAATAGCCTGAAAAGTATAAAATGACAGACCTACAGGGAGCAACAATTTAAATTCCGGGACATTATAGAATATATTGAGATTGTCGAATACAACTCGCGCGGAATCATTAAAGAAATTGAAGTATTTAAACAAAAAGAGTATGGATAAATTCATCACAATACTCATGATCATCCAGGGTTTTCGTTTCTTTTTATCCTCGTGTTTCGCCATTTGCAAACCACACAAATAATCAATAGAGGTTGATAAAACGATAAGAAAAGCATATTCTGCTTTCCAGCACATGTAGAAATAATAACTTACAAACAACAACAGCAACCATCTCCATTTATAAGGAATGGAGAAGTACAGGAAGATGACAGCAGGTAAAAAAATTAAAAAATGTAATGAATTAAAAACCATTTTCCGACAAATTCTTTAATTAAACACCTTGGTGTCAAATTTTATTACTATCTGGATCTATTAGCGATTGGTTACTTTTTTCTTTATTATATTTTTCAATCACCAATTGTTTTTGTTTACCCTCTTCAACAGAATCGCGTATATATTTACGAACTCCCAGACCTATGCTTGTGAGAAATGCACCTAATATAAAACCGATGATCATGAACATTGTTGTTTGTTCTTTTTCCTTAATGGTCGAATATCTTGGCTGGTCAATAATATCAACAAGTGGTGTTTTATTTTGAAGGTCGAATAATGCCAATTGCAATTGCGCAAAGGTGGTGGAGTATTCCGTAGTAACCAATCCTATATCGCGCAATAATCTGTTTTGACCCAGGTAACCTGCAAATTTTACCTGATAACTTGAATTATCTTGTAATTTTGCCAACTGATCTTCTTTTTGTTCTAATAATTGTCTCAGGGAATCTGATTTGACCTGTAAAAAACTAACAGTTATTTCTTCATTTTTTACCTGCGTACTGATGTAGTAAGCTGACCCTGCATATGCAAGATAATCAGCCATATAAAAAGAAAAATCTCTGCTTAGCGACGAAACTTCCATTTGGTTCATGCCAAGATCATCACTAAATTCAGTAGTGATATCATTCTCAATAAATTCGTCATAAATTACTGTTAAACAACTATCCTCTTTTCTGGTGAGAGAATCTAAACTCCCATTTTCTAATTTAAAATCCTTTATCTTTTTTTTCTTAGCCCATTTCGGGTACATTTCAATATAAAAATTCGCTAAATAATCTTCGCGAGGCGGCACCCCTTTTTTTACGGACAAAGTTCTTTTTTCAGTTAATGCCTGTTTTACAAGTGTTCTTGATTGTAGAACTACTAAAAATAATTCATTGGTAAATTCTGTTCCCGTTGCCAATCCAATACCAAATGAACTTGCTAAAGATGCTAATGAAGAAGTCGAAGATCCCTCGGTTCCTTTCACTGCAAAATCGGCATGAGAAATATAACTTTCCTTTTTCCAATTTGCATAAAAGCGGAGAAGAATGGCCAAAATAATTGCCACGATCAACACAACCCACCATTTTTTTAAAATATAACGGCGGTATTCACCGAATTTGGTAAATAAATCTCCAATATTTATTTCATCATTATAAGGACGATCGTATTGCATAACTTTAATTCTCCCTTTTCTTTATTGAATATTATCAGCGTTGTAACAATACATAAATTGTCGCAAAACTCAGTATACCTGCACTAAACGTAGTTGCAAAAGTATTCCAGTCAAATGGTTCCTTTATTTCTTCCGGTCCTTCCGGTTCTTCCTTATCCTGCGGTTTCTGAGGAACTACTATCTGACTTCCTTTAACTTTTACTTTGGGATAGAAGTGTATAAAGAGGAAATTATGTGTTCTATGCACATAACCGTTCGGCTCTACAACGTAAGTTTCACTTCTTTGGGCATCATCATCGAAATTCTTACCGTATTTTTTAATAAAATAGCGAGCAGATCTTCCTTTTTCATAAGGAACTACAACAGTTCCCGGATCGCCGATAAAAGGATATTTAATTTCTCCCTTTAATGCAACAAGGTCACCCTGTTTAGGCACCGTTACGATATCACCTTCACGCATTACATAATTATATTTCGATTCAGGATTTTCCATTGCTTTTCCAAGAAACACCAAAGTGGAAGTAACATCCATTCTGTTCATTGTTGCACCCTCAGCATATGCCCACTGCGTTAAACCGCCGGCTCTTTCAATTACATCTGCTAAAGTTTCGGTGCGAGATAACAATGTATATACACCCGGATATTTAACCTCTCCTAATACGGTAATATTTTTTTGATATTCAAATTCCGGAGTAGTTCTAACATACACCTGATCGTAAGGCTGAAGTATAAAAGAATTCGCTGCATCATCCACATCAAGTGCTTTATCAACGGAAACAGATTGTACAATTACTCTTGTTGGTTCATTTTGACTGCTCGCATCACTGAAGTTCACAATACGGGAAACTTCTATTTTATTATTCGCGGCCTCTACTTTTAATCCACCGGAATAATAAAGAAGATCTTTTAAGGTCATTTGTTGATAATAAGGAAATGTACCGGGCATTTTAACTGCACCTGCTATGGATACATTAAATGTTTCTCTGAATTCCTCTTTTGAAAAGATATCTACAACATCAAATTTCGCCAATTTAAAATTGAATGGAGAATTGGAATTCGCCAAAACTTCATCTAATTCGAAAGGAATATAAACATCATTCATTTTTGCATCCTTGCGAATTAAATATGCGCGGTCAGTGTAAGCGTCATAATTCAAACCCTTTGCTTTTTCTATCAGGTCGGATATACGCATATCCGCTGTGAGTTGATAATTACCGGGGAAACGACAAGAACCCTGTATGGTCACGATATTTTCTATCACTTCCGGTATTTTGGAGAACACAATTTTATCACCATTCAGAAGCGGAAAATTTATTTGCTCTCTTTCAACGCTGTCGAGATTAAAATCGAGTACAACATTTTCATTATTGATATATCGGAAAATAGATACGTTGCGTTTGTAAGCAGTTGATTTCAATCCACCTGCATAATAAATCAGTTCATTCAGATTCTCACCTGGAACCAATTCGTATTTTGTAGGTCTATTAACCTCCCCATCCACTTGAACCACCCTTCCAATACCGTTCACCACGATATAATCGTTGGCTTCCAGGTAAGTGTCGTCGGTTGAGCCCGGATTCATCAGGAATTGATAAACATCCAGCGTTTTGATAACGCGGTTGTTTCTTTTGATCTGAATATTTCTCACAGATCCGATATCTGTTACACCACCTGCTGCCACCAGTGCATTAAAGGCAGTGTTAAAAGAGGATATGTTGTAGGAACCAGGATTTATTACCTCACCCACTATATTTACTTTAATACTTTTGGAATAGGTTAGAGTCACATCAAATTTGGAGTTAGTGAGGTCGAATGCTGAGGCAAAACGCTGACGCAATAGCTGTTTAGCAGCACTAAAGGTCAATCCCTTCAGATAAATTCTACCAACTTCAATTGCTGTGATATACCCCTCTTCGTTGATGGTGAAGTTTGAATTGAAATAGGCATAACCATAGATTGCAATAGTGATCATATCCCCCTCGCCGAGAATATAGTTATCGCCCACCTTGGAATTTGGCACCTTTTCGAAAAGGTCTATAGAGCCACTGCGGAAAAAATCCTGGCCCCAAATGGGCGCCGGAGCAAGTACTTCGCCTGATACTTCCGCAATAGCTTCCTGAATAGCCGGAGAAGCAATTGTCCCGGTATTTGGTGCTAAAGTATTGATCTGGCTATTAGCTGCGTCTACAGCTGCCTGTTGCGCATCCGAGATAATTGTGGCTGATTCTACCGCTGTGGTTGTAGAAGTGCCTGTAGTTTCCATTATGGCATCAATTTCCGTTTGATCGAAACCAAGAGATTCAAGAGTTCCCGAAGAAACTGTTGGAATAACAGGTGTTTGCGCATTAAGAGTAAAAATGGAACTTGCAATCATTACGATCAAGCCCAACGAAGAAATCTTCTTCATACTTTTTTTAAAATTTCGTGCAAAGATATAGCTATTCAACCAATCAACCAGTACAGGTTGAAAAACAAATTTGACTTTCATGAATTTGAGTTGTAATTCTAAGACAACCCTCGAAAGACGACAAGGCAGAGATACTGCGTTGCGTGGTCGGTAAATTTAATTAAGGCTCTCCCCACTAATCATATAAAGTTAACTTATTGGTAAACCCGGTAAAGAAGAGCCTTCCTCTGCCACAAAATATAATTTTCCGGATGGACTTTCTGCCATAAGTATCATTCCATTACTTTCTACTCCTTTCATTTTTCTCGGAGCGAGATTAACAAGTACGATTACCTTTTTACCAACAAGTTCGGTGGGATCGAAATGTTTGGCAATACCTGAAACTATTGTTCGCATTTCAAAACCCAGGTCCACCGATAATTTCAAAAGTTTATCAGCACCTTCTATTTTTTCTGCGATTTTAATAATTCCTGTCCTCAGATCCAATTTTGAAAAATCTTCAAATTGAATTGTTGATTTTATCGCCGGTTTTTCAGAAACATTTAATGTCTGTTCATTTTTAATTTCGAATTGTTCATTTTTTGCTATTCGAATCTCCTCAAGCGCAGATAATTTCGCCTCAATTACATCATCTTCCACTTTTTTAAATAAATAAATTGCTTCTCCGAGCTGTTTTGCTGTTTCCAGTTTTGAATTAAAGAATTCAAATCCGGGGTCGCCATTGATTCCGAGTGTATTAAATATTTTTATTGCAGTAAAAGGCAAAAAAGGTTCACACAATATTCCAATATCCAACAAACTTTCAAGGCAAATTCGCAACACTCCGGCTGTTTTTTCAGTGTCTGTTTTAATTAATTTCCAGGGCTCGAAATCCGTCAATAATTTATTGCCCAGACGAACAACATCCATCATTGCATTTAATGCATCTCTGAAACGATAATTTTCAAGGGAGGGAACATAAACTTCATCTATTATATTTTGAATATTCTTATAATAATTAATAATGTAATCTTCCTTCAATAACAGCGTATTTTCAGATGGAATTTTTCCATCAAAATATTTATGCGTTAATACCAAAACCCGATTCGCATAATTTCCCAATATAGCGACCAATTCGTTGTTATTTCGCGCCTGATAGTCCTTCCAGGTAAATTCGCTATCCTTGGTCTCTGGCATATTTGCACATAAAACATAACGCAAAACATCTTCTTTATCCGGAAATTCTTCCAAATATTTATGCAATTGAATATTCCAATTCCGTGAAGTAGACATTTTATCTCCTTCCATATTCATAAATTCGTTTGCAGGTACATTTGTAGGAATAATAAAATCACCGTGACTTTTCAAAATACAGGGAAATATCAGACAATGAAATACGATATTATCCTTGCCGATAAAATGTAACAATTTTGTGTTTTTATCTTTCCAATATGGCTCCCAGTTTTTATTATTATCTATTGCCCATTGTTTTGTTGCACTTATATACCCAATCGGCGCATCGAGCCACACATATAATACTTTTCCTTTCGCATTTTGCAATGGAACTTTTACCCCCCAATCAAGATCTCTTGTAATGGAACGCGGATGCAATCCTTGTTTTAACCAACTTGAACATTGGCCCACAACATTTTTTTTCCATTCCTCAGTTCTGCCTTCTCCATCAATTATCCATTTTGTAAGCCAGTCCTGATATTTATTTAAGGGAAGGTACCAATGTGTGGTCTTTCTTTTAATCGGTTTTTCATTGCTTAAGGAGGATACAGGATCTATAAGATCATCGGGGGAAAGTGAGGTCCCGCATTTTTCGCATTGGTCGCCAAAGGCATTCTGATTTGCACATACGGGACAGGTTCCAACTATATATCTATCGGCAAGAAATTGTTGAAATTTTTCGTCGAAATACTGTTCACTTTCTTTTTCCTCAAATACATTTTTGTTATACAAATTCAAAAAGAATTCGCTTGAAGTTTCATGGTGAATTTTTGAAGATGTTCGGTGGTAAATATCAAAACTTATTGCCAATCCCTGAAATGCATTTTTAATGATCTCATGATATTTGTCAATGATGACCTGAGGTGCAGTATTTTCTTTTTTTGCCTGAATGGTAATAGCTGCGCCGTGTTCATCGCTTCCACAAACAAAAACAACGTCTCTTTTTCTCCTCCGCAAATAACGAACATAAATATCCGCTGGCAGGTATGCTCCTGCAATATGACCAATATGTAATGGCCCGTTTGCATAAGGCAGTGCTGATGTTATTAAATATCTTTCCGGGTGTTGCAAGTTTTTGTCAATTTTGAACTGCAAAAGTAAAAATAATATGGTCAACCGTTTAGCTGTGAAGCCCGGAGATAAAATTGGTATACTATCAACGGCCCGATGGATCGAAAGAAAAGAGATGGAATTTGCCGATGAGCTTTTGAGATCCTGGGGACTTGTTCCGGTATACGGAGAATCTATTTCATCGAAAGAAGGACAATTTGCGGGTGATGACGGTATAAGAGCAAAAAATCTTCAGCAATTTTTAGATAATGCTGAAATAAGAGCCATTATTTGTGCGAGAGGAGGATACGGTACAATAAGAATAATGGAGAAAATTGATTTTACAGGTTTTATGTTATCGCCGAAATTTATTTGCGGATTTAGTGATATGACTGTTTTATTTAACCATATAACAGATAAACTCGGACTTCCGGTAATTCATTCAGCTATGCCCTTTACCTTTCCAAAAAATAGTTCTGCATCATTGGAATCATTAAAAAATTTATTGTTTGGAATAATGCCTGAATATACAATTGCTCCTGATGCGTCCAACGTTTATGGAGAAGCAAGTGGCATTCTGATCGGGGGAAATTTATCAATATTATATTCCCTGTTAGGTACAAGATTCGGATTTTCAAGCGCCGGTAAAATTCTATTTATTGAAGATGTAGATGAATATCTATATCATATAGACCGTATGATGTGGAGTTTAAAACTCGCGGGTAAATTAGATCATCTGAAAGGGGTGGTGATTGGAGGTATGACCGAACTTAAAGATAATCAGGTGCCCTTTGGCAGAACAGTGGAAAATATAATTCTGGAACAATTTAAGGAATATGATATTCCTGTTTGTTTTGGGTTTCCTGCAGGACATCAGGATGACAACAGGGCTCTGTATTTAGGAAAAGAAGTTTTATTAAAAACGAGTCCTGAACAAAGTATTATTAAATATATCTGAAAACAAATAAAATAAAAAAAACCGGCTTTAAACCCGGTTTTTTTATTATTTTTTTATTCAACCTTAGAGGAAAATGGATATTTATTTCCACCATATGATTTCAGATCGCAGGTAATTCTTCCTACACGCAATTCAGATTCAATTCTCACTGGAATCCTGTTGTCGTCGTCGGTTAACCAAAGGGTCATTCCTTCTCCTTCCTTAAATATTTCACCTTCTTTGAGCAATGGTTTTAATTTTATACAATTAAATTTTCCCAATTTAGTTTCGTATACTTCTTTGCCATCATAACGCACATACATATCATATTCTTCATCATCAATAGCCATTTTAACATGTATTTTATCACCCGTTTTGGCATTGGTAAGATCCAACGTGCGCATCCAGTAAAAAGTGGAGAGGAGGTCAACACCGCATGGATCAACATCAGTAATTGTTTTGGTAACTTGTTTTCCCTTGCGGTTATCCTGATAAGAATAAATTATATTTTTTTCTCTGTCCCAATCGTAAGAACGATAAAAAGTATAACCACCCTCATATACATCGCGTGTGAACTTATACGACTGCAAAGTTTCACTGTTCATCCAGGTATCTGCTTTATCGCGAACTTTAAACAACCAGTCGAATGATTTATAACTATTTGCTTCACCTGCAGCATGCAGAACCGAAACTCCCTTGTAGGTTTCGCTGGTGAGTTTAAAATATATTTCACCACCACTCAACCAAACTGCACCCCAGTTATAATATACTTTATACGTTAACGATTCTCCCGATTGAAATGCCATATGCGGAATTTCACAAGTTTCCGAAACCGGTAAAGATGCAGATGGAAAATCATTTTCTTTATTATCAGAAAATAATGTTCCAAGGGATAAGGATGCAAATAATAATGGTTTGATCATGATTGTTTGTTTTTAAAAAAATTATATTTAAAAATAAATATATAACCCAATGTTGCCGGCACTATTAGATTAAGTATCCAGATGCTTGAAGTTGCCGCCAACGTTATTCCCACATTTACTTCATAATTTGAAAAAATGAGTGTCGCGATCGGCAATCTGGTCAACAGATCCACTATCGCAAAACTTGGAACCACTGTTTGTGCAAGGTAAATAACCCCTATGGCAACAATTCCATCAAAAACACCTATCTCTGCACCAAACAATCGCAGAAAAATCAAATACTGTGCCGTGTAAACAGCATATCGCAAAATGGATAACAGCAATAACCTTGTAACATCAGCAGAATGGTATTGTTTAAGCACTTCCGTATAGGGATAAATTCTCTTTAGAAATTTGTTTCTTTTAAAAACCTGTATCACCACATCCAGATTATAATAGGCCAGCAATAATAAAATTATGGTTATAGAACTTATCAGAATAACGGAAAAAAACAGAAAGGAGGCGATATTTTCCACTTTGTACAAATAGATAACCATGCTTATAACACCAGTAATAATAGTAGCAAGATTTTGGCTAAAACTTCCTATCAAAGAAACGATCACTGCCGGGATACGAAATTTGCGTGGAACGTACAATATACGCCCTCCAAATTCACCAACACGGTTTGGTGTGAACAATCCCAGGGTCACACCGGTCCAAACTGCTTTGAAAGTTCTAACGAAACGAATGGGATTTAATTTCTGAATAAGCAATTTCCATTTATATGCTTCGATGCCCCAATTAAGAAACATGAGTCCGACAAGGATCAAAAACACAAATACCAAATACGCGCCGGAACGGTTTTGGAGCAAAACAGGAATTTGAAGAAGGTCTTCATTATTATACAATTGTTTATAAAGTGCAAAAGCCAATAAAAGTAAAACTGCTACTTTTATACCCAGTGACCAAAGGAAGGATCTATTCGTTTTATTTTTCAATGTGCTTCAAGTAATGTCAGAAAAAATTCAACAGCAAATAATAATGGGTGTTGACCCGGGAACAAATATATTGGGTTATAGTATTATTTGTGCCGATAAAAATACTATCAAAATATTAATAAACGGTGTTATACAACTAAAAAAGACCGATGATCATTTTATACGATTGGGTATTATCTATGAAAAACTCACTGCATATATAAAGGAATATAAACCAGATGCATTAGCAATAGAAGCACCTTTTTTCGGTAAAAATGTACAATCGATGTTAAAGCTGGGACGAGCGCAGGGCGCAGCTATTATTGCAGGGGTAAATAATAATGTACCTGTTATTGAATATAGTCCCCGTAGAATAAAACAATCTATTACCGGCAAAGGAAATGCATCAAAAGAACAGGTTGCAAAAATGTTGGAAAGCACTTTAAAAATTGAAGAAATGCCTAAATATTTTGACGCTACAGATGCACTTGCAGTAGCTGTATGTCATTTCAATTCCGGAAAAAAAATTGCACTAAAGGGAAAACAATTTAATGGTTGGTCAGATTATATCAATGCCAATCCCGGCAAGGTAAAAAAATGACAGTTCAAATTAATTTAGGTATTGAGATCACAAATGTGCGACAATTCTAACTGCAATTTCTTCGAGTTCTGTATCCGACATTTTTAATTTAGGACGCGAGAAGTTAATATCGTCCATTGTCCGAAGCGGTATTAAATGCAAATGCGCATGTGGCACTTCCAATCCGATAACAGCAATTCCTATGCGTTCGCAGGGAATCACCTTTTCCATTGCTATGGCAATTTTTTTTGCAAAAGGTAAAATTCCGCTTAACAAATCATCATCCACATCAAAAATATAATCTATTTGTTTTTTAGGAACCACCAATACATGCCCCGGAGCTAAAGGCATAATATCAAGAAATGCAAAAAAATTCTCATCTTCTGCAATTTTATGACAAGGAATTTCACCATTAATAATTCTTGAAAAAAGAGTTGGCATTATACAACTGAGATATCTAATATTTTAAATTCGATGGAACCTGCCGGAACAATAATATTTACCACGTCACCGACACTTTTTCCCAATAATCCTTTTCCTATTGGGGAAGTAACAGAAATTTTTCCGGTTTTAATATCGGCTTCCTTTTCAGAAACAAGCTTATAAGATATATCCTTATTGAATTTTGTATCGTGCAATTTAACCGTAGTAAAAACAGAAACTTTAGAGATATCTATTTTTGATTCATCTAACAATCTTGCATTCATTAACAACTCCTCAAGTTTGGCAATTTTCATTTCCATCAAACCCTGTGCTTCTTTAGCAGCATGGTATTCGGCGTTTTCTGCAAGATCTCCTTTTTCGCGGGCCTCATTTATCTGTTTAGCCATTTCTTTGCGACCATTCGTTTTTAGATCTTGAATTTCGATCTTCAGATTCTCCATTCCCTCTTTACTCAAATAGCTTATTTCACCCATGACATTGTTTTTAAAATAAAAAAAAAGAAACGTTTCCTGTTCAGAAACGTTTCCGCAAAGTTATAAAAAGTATTTAATCAGAAACTTAAACGAAGTCCAAAACAATGGGAACCTTCGTATTGATAAGAAGTTCTGTAAGAATAATTTAAAGCAACAATATTATTTCCCAATTTATCTATTGGATATTGGAATGTCATTCCAGCAGCAATACCTGTAGAAGCGGAAGTTCTTTCAACGTCGTCAGTAATTCCGTTTTCGTATCTGTAACCTGCACGTAACATGAACATTTCAGTATTTTTCACCTTCAAGGCATATTCCAATCCGGCACCAAACTGATCTTTATAGAAGGAATTGGAAACGAAGTTACCCACAGCTGTTAAGCGATGCTCCTGACCGAAATAAAAGTCGTACGACACTCCAATGGTCAATAAAGAAGGTAATTCGAAAGTCTCTGCTCTGAAGTCCTGAGTCATAGAATAATCTCCATCAGGAACATTACCTCTAAAACTCAATCCGTCGCCGCTGAACTTCATCGGTGTTCCGACATTTTTGAGGGCAATTCCCATTTTGATCTGTTCAGGGTGTTCCGCAGGTCCGGTGATATATTGTATACCAACATCCATTGAAACTCCTATCGCTTTCACATCGGAAATGCTCTCAGTTATTACCCGTACAGTAACTCCACCGCTCAAATAATCGGCAAATTTCCTGGAATAGGAAAGTCCGAGGTTTGAAAAACGGGGTTTATAGTAAGCTCCTGTTCCATCAGGACTTTCGGTGGTAGTAACTTCTATTTCACCGAGGTCCATTGATGTTAAAGTGAGTCCGATAGCGCCATCTCCAATTTTTTGTGCAAAGCCGAAGGTAGTTAAACTGATCTCAGATCCAACTAACCATTCTGTTCTGCAAAATTCTATTTGACTGCCTTCCAAAAAGGATAATCCGGCAACATTGATATTCGGGGCTTCCACACCGCGAACGGAGGAGATATTCAAACCATACCATCCTGAACTCTGAGCCCATGGATTTATCAGTAATTCTGATGCGCCTGCCTCTCCCGAGCGGTCAGGATTTCCTGCTAATACCACTGCCGGGATCGCTATAAATAGGGTAACAAGTATATTTTTCATTTTAGTCATGTGTTTCGGTTTTAGAAAGTGTCCAGATCTATTGGTCTCATTACGCCAAACCATTTAATTGTTTTTTCTCCAAGTGCTCCGGCATCAATATGCACTATATACATACCGCTGGCAAGTGGAACATTCTTTTCATTTTTTAAATCCCAATCTAGAGCAGTGTCTGTATTCGATTCCTTTGCATTCAATTCTCCACCTGCTGTATTATCTGCACTAACGTCGCGTTCAAATCTACGAACTAAGGTGCCATCCAAACTAAATATCGAAATTGTACACTGTGGAGGAAGGTTTGTGATCTTAACATTATTGTCCAAGGAACTTGTTTCATATGCGGAATAGGCATAATAAGGATTTGGAACCACTCTTATCAGATCCAATGCACTGCTCGCCACTTCTGTATTGTTTACACCAGGAGCTAAAGAGGCAGTAGAGAAACGATAAAGAGGAAATCCAAGATTTTCTCCCGTAACAAATTGTGACAAATAAGGTTTAGTTACTCGCAACTGAACCGTAGTTGTTGTCGGGATTTCCATTGTTTGTCCCACGGTGGAAGTATAACCCGGTTGTAAAAATGGCATTGAGATCCAAACAACATTCAGGAATACATCTTTATAATAAGAGGTCTCCGGTTTTGAACCGCCGATCCACTGAAGCGAATCGTGCATGTTTTTGCACCCGTCGTATTTGGTTTTGGTTACATATAAATAATGTTTACCACCATATATCGGATTAAAGGTTTCATCAAAGAAAGTGGATGAAGGGTTCCATACCATATCTTTTCCTCTACCGTCTGGCTGACCAGAACATCCGTCTTCACCAAAGAAAATATTTACTCTTGTTCCTGTTTCCACATCAATTGCATAACCAGGGAAATAAGAATAACCAATTGAACCATCCAATGAAGGTGAATTTGTACTATCCATTGAAGGCAACTGACGTAAATCCAATTTTACTTCATCTCTTACTGTTGTGCATTCCCCGCTTTCAACAACCATACATTTCGACCATTTCGATCTGTCGGATGTGAAAACAACATCCACCCCAATTGTTTCTTCAATTGGAATTTGAGGACGTAAGCCAACTATTGAACGCAATGGCATATATGGAACATCTGCTGTATTAAAAGCAACAAGTTCTGTAGGAGCCCAGGTTCCACCCAATATTCCTTCAAACACCTGATTCTCATCCGGATTTGGCAATACATCGGCAAAAAGTCCATCGGCAATACCTGAACGGATCCAGTCTAATACAGTACCATCATTATCAGGAACTCCTGTCAACCATTGTTTATTAGGATTTTCATAAGTCAATGTAGCACCCAATAAACCATTGTTTTCTTCTTTTTCTACGAAAGAACCACTTACGGTTTGACCACCCGGATTTTGAACATTGTGCACAGTAACCGACAATCCCCAATCAGGAATTATCTGTTCATTTACAAAATTAATCGGGAAATCGGACACAACTGAAATACCATCGGTAAGATTAGTTAACACCCACCAGGTACTATCCGCATTTAATGGATTACTATTTGTAGAATCCACCATTTTTAATTCGAATTCAGCAGCAGGCAAACGAACAGGATCATAAACCATCACGTCTATCGGAGCTTTGCGACCCTTGTAAACAGGTGCGAGCATAAATGAATTCGTAAGTATAGTTTCCACAGAAGCATCTGTTAATTCCTGGAAATTTCCTCCATTTCCAATACCTTCAATTTTTGTGATATCGGGACCATCGCCATAATCTGCATTCAGCACCATACCTCCATTTTCAGGATCTGGTTTATGCGGTATTGCGGTATAAATTTTAATATTTTTCCTTCCTTCCAAATATGGTCGTTTCTGAGAATTCGGATTGGTAACATCATATTGCAGGAAGTTGTTATGTGCATACGACACTACAGAAAAATAGTATGTCTTGAAATTTACCAATGTTGAATTTCCAGCAGCGAAGGCATCATCTGTCACATAAAAGGTATGTTTCACCCCTTCGTCAGATCCTTCCACCATTAATTCCGGAACATCAGCTCCGATAGTAACATCGAAACTATAATTTACGATCTTATCAATACCATCTTTAAGGTCGCTCTGGAAAATTAGTTTTGCTTTTGTTACATCGTTATATTCAGACGGAGATACCTGTGCATTCTCCAACTGATAGATCTTATATCCCTGGAAACCATAAGTTGTGTCAGTAATTCCCGGATTTGCTTCTATAACGCTGTCAGGTAACTGACTAACAATACTCACGATCAATGGATCGGTTTCTTCGTATGCTTCACCTATGTTATTTGAAGTTGGACCATTTGTTAATGAAAGAACCAATGCCTGATCTAATTCGCGGATATCAAGATCCGGTGCATCAGGACCACCTATCAATTGGAAATTCGCATCAAATAAAGCCTGTGCCTTCTGATCTGCCAGACGGGCAAGGTCAAAGGAGGTCTGACAACCACCGGATACCGGAGGACGAACCCATATTGCACCCATCACTATTTCATTTTTAGCACCGGGTAATAATTTGAAAGGACCTGATGATTGTAAATAACGTCTGTCGAAAGCAGTGTTACCTTCAGTACATTCGCTCCATCCTGTAGGATCGGAAGGATCACTCGGGAAAATAAAATTTGTGCGTTCAGTTCCACCGTATCCGTTTCCACCATAGGTAAATGGAGATCCATCTTTCCATGTTCCGGACATATAACCATAATAATGTGCCGCAACCTCTGGGTTACCGGTGATTAGAAAGTTGTTATCGTAATATAAAAATGATGACATACCCAATCTCACGCTATCTGTAATTACGCCATCATCAAATGTATATTTAATAGGTCCCTGGAAAAAGTCTGTTCCAAAGATCGGAGGATTAGCACCGTAGTTTGGAGAGGTAGGACCATCAACAAGGTCACCATTATAACATAAACCCAAAGAAAGTACTGTATCACATCCAACCCAGTCGTCGTCATAAGCTCCAAGATCTGAATCCACCCATTGTCCGAAATAAGTAGAGTCGAGCGAGGTAGTTGCAAAATTGGTAACCTTGTAACGATAGAAGGTCATGTCGTTAATTTCATCATTTGTCGTAAATCCGAAAGCCAGTGCCTGGATCTCAATGCCAATTGCATCTCCACCGGATTCAGTATGGATATTTCCTTTATCATTATATACCCAGAAAATAGCCTGATCACCATCAATATCCGGATATTCTCCCAATTGAGGCTCATAAATACCGTTGAAATTAACATCCACAAAAGGTGCTAGATCGCGGGTAACGTTCAGCAATTCTCCTGCCTTACCTGTAGCCATAGGGTTTTGCAAACCAGGCCACTCACGAACCACGGTTGGAATTCTGTTTTCGGGAATTTCTGCAGGTGTTTCAGAAACTCCGGGATTTCCACCATATTCCAATATCGTTTCAAAAAAATCGTCGAGTTCTGTTCTGTTTACTTTCCAGTGACGGTCATAAGCGTTACACGTAGCTTCTTCAATGGTTCCGTCAGTATCCAACGGACCAGGCCAGAAGTCGTTTCCGCTCTGGCGATAGGTTTGTGCTGCAATCTTCAACTGACCGCCGGCATCAATACCACCAACCCAAAGAGCACCCGCAAAACTGGAGCTTACAGGAATAGTCCCTGTTGAAGGGTCCACCTTCGGAATTTCATATTTTGCATCATTTTGAAGATCCCACCAGAAATCACCTGCACCTAACAATCGGCAACGCACGTTGTTGATGTCAAGATCTACTTGCGTAGTGGCATCAGAACATCCTGCCGTAAGTTTAGCATAGGTATTTAAACGTTTACCTGTGATCCCAATGTTCTCCTTAGCATAAACATTCATGCTTGCGAACAAGGTGAAAAGTAAAATCCAATTCAGTTTATTTTTTAACATATTCAACAGTTTAAATCTATTTAGAAATCAAAAGCAACACCAAGACGTATTCTTCTTGGAATGCTATAATTATCGGGGTTTTGTACTTTAATATTATATAGATCGGTAAAGGATTGAGCATCTAATACAGTGCTCACAATTTGCTGACCTTCTGCAGACGCTAAATATCCGTCATCCAATGGGTTACCGGTATAAGCATATACAGCTATCACGTTTCTGTTATCAAACAGGTTTTGCACCCATAAATAAACATCCATACTAACAGGTCGGTCGTTTTTACCTATACCAAAAGTGAATGCTTTATCAAGTTTGATATCAGTTCTGTAATGCCAAGGCAAACGAGATCCGTTTATACCACCTTCCAAAGTTGCTCTTGTATTTGCTCCAAACTGAGCAGTTGCAAGAGGATTTGCCTGACGAGTATACGGTTCACCTGAACGCGCATTAAAAGTAGTATTAAGTCCTACATCATTTAACCAGGTTGGCTGACCACCTTCAGGATCGTCGAAACGATAATCGAGTACTAATTTTACACTGTGTCTTGAATCATAAGACAGCGGGATGATTGTTCTTAAGTTTGGTTGACCTGCACCTACAAGGTTGATCTGTGAAGTTGCGCTGGAACCTGTTCCATCGGCAAATTGCAAAGTATAACTTGTAGAAAGTTTAAGGTTTCTTGTTCTCCGTGCTATATCATAAGAAACAGTTAATCCCTTAACAGTTCCAAAGTCAAGATTTCCGTAGGTTGAATAAGAAAGCGGATATGCATAAGGCACATTAACCACTTGAATCATATCTCTCAATTCTTTATAAAAGGCAGAAATTTTAATTACTGATGATGGTGATAATTGTTGTTGGAAACCAACCTGATAGTCAATCGTTTTTTCCGGTTTAAGATCCGGGTTATCTAATAATGCTCCTGCGTTTTCCAGGAAGAAATAATAATCTGCGGGACTTGCAGAAGTTCCAGTTGGAGGGCGCTGGGTTAAGATATCATAGTGTGCAAAGAATAATGCTTCTCTGTCTTTAACTTTTGAAATTGGGAAAGAGAATGCGATCCTTGGCATTATGGTGATCTGCGGAGTATAATCTTCAAATGAAGAATTCGGATCATAATTTTCATCTTTAATATTTGCGTCAGGATCAATTACGTAAGGTGTAATTGTACCTGTAGATGAAGTGATTGCAATTACGTTGGGATCAGATACTTCCTGACCATCTGCATTATACCAAACATCTTCATCGCGGTAACCTAAAACTGTAGGACTTGGGCTGTTAAAATCATCAACATATACAACATAATCCTCTCCGATATTTCCAGGGTGTTCACCATTTGGATTAAGTGAACCATCCACTTCTGAAGTAGAATAAACATCATATAATGAATATTTATCCCTCAATACCTTTCTGTTTGCATCATAACGGTCAACACGAACACCTACGCGGAATACGATATCATTAAAATTGAATCTGTCCTGAATATATCCGGCAGTATAAACCGGGCGGAATGCATCAATAGGACGCGTGTATAATCCGTCATCATTCTTTTGTGTAAAAAAGTCGTTGAAGGATGGTGCACCTGTTACATCGTTTCCTAAATAATCGTATCCATTATAAAATACTAATGAACTACCTTGATTTAATAATTCATCGGCACTAAAAAGATCCATTGAAAATACATCTAATGGAAGATTATCTATATTAATATAATCAAGATCACCAACCGGCATGCCCATTTCATTTAATCTGTTTCTTAATTGCTGATCGAAATATGCCTGATCATCGCTTAATGATAACCTGTCGTAAGTTATGGTATCAAATTCGCCAAAATATAAACCGGGAGTGCTGATATATTCATCGTAAGTATATTGTTCACCATCAATAATAAGTAGAGGATTATCGGTATCAAGTGTTAAAATATGTTTGTTTGCAAGTTGACGTGCAATGGTCCATAATCCAATTGGATTTACTCCATAAAAACGTTCGATGCGTTGTTGAAATTCAAATCCGAATTCGATGGCATGTTTAGAAACATTAGTAGCATTTGGGTTTTTAAGATCCAGTGATGCACCAAAAGTCAAACTGTATTGGTCCTGATTTGTTTTGGAATAATTGAACCATGGAACTCCTGCATTATACCACATATTATATGTAGAAAGGAATAATGAAGAAGATTCCCCATTTAAAAGACCTCCGCCTAGTTGAATATCAAATAAACTGGATGGCGGAACTCCGCTTCCTTCATAATATTCAGTAGTATATTCAGCTAATTCAGGATTAGCTTCACCAGGAGTAAATTCAACAAGCGTATCAGCATAACCTGCAAGTACCCATCCTGTTAATCCTGTAGTTTCATCAGTTGTATAAAAATAAACCGGAGCTTTATAAGTATTGTATTGTCCGATATAACCATATGCAAATGGATTCATTTGATGGTCACCATCCTGACGAGTGCTGTAGAATTTTGTATAATCCAGTTGTATGGAATAATAAGCATTACCTAAAACGGATTCTTTAGTTGTTGCTGATTTTTTTTCAGGAAAACGCTGAGTAAAACGCAAATATCCACGGTAGGTATTTTGATCGTCTACCGGATTATTTTCTGAATTAAATAATGCAAATGTTCTTGCATAAGTATTGCCGTGAAAATTTCTCCATGATAAACCTACCTGAAGATTTGTATTACGAGAAAATTTATAATCTAATTTAGTTGAAAGTGCGAGTCCGCGATTACTTGTATTTAATCTGTAGGGAATTGCTTCAATATCCTCATCAGTTATAAATTCAGAATTTTTATTAAATCCTAATCCTGTTACAGAGGGACGCAATGGATCAACAGTTAAACTATTCATCACATCATCCTTAACTTGAAAATTTCCTATCGCCGAAGGATCGGGATCTCTTTCCATTTCTAATTCACCTGCTATAAAGAAACCGAATTTCGCCTGCGCAGAGTCCGTACCTTTGTCTTTCATGATGATCGGTCCTGTCAAAAACAAACTGGCAAGATTGTATCCATAATTATCTAAAACTTCGGAAGTGGCAAGTTCCATACTTCCATTATAGTTTTTGGATGGGCCTCTTGTAGTAATTGTGATAAAACCACCTGTTGCATCACCATATTTAGGATCAACACCACCTGTAATAACTTCCAGTTGTTCAATTGCATCCTGCGGTAATTTAAGTGAACCGGAAACACGAACACCATCAATAATATATTCCGTAGCATCGCCACGAGATCCCTTAATATTAAGTCCACCACCTTCGTCACTCTGATAAACTCCTTCTTTTGTTGCGGCTATGGAAGTAACATTTCTAGTAGCTATTTTTTGAATATCTTCCTTAGTAACAACACCTCCGGTACTTGTATTTCCCTTGTCAACCAGAGGAGCCTGGTATTTAATAATAACCACATCAAGTATTTTATCGCTCAACAATATGTCGTCGAGGAATACAATACCTTGCGATACAGTGATATCGGTAAGGCGTTTTTTTAATCCTACATAGGAAGCTTCAATTTCGTAAGTACCCGGTTCCAGGGCAGGAATTGCGTATTTACCATCAAAGTCGGTTGTGGCTCCTGTTACCAGTACGCCATTTTTATAGGCAACCACATTTGCAAAGGGAATTCCTTCTGCCTTATCATTCAGAACTTTTCCCTGAATCTCACCGGATTGGGCGTTTGCCGAACCAACACACAAAACTAGTACAACGAGTGCGTAAAGGAGTTTATTCATAGACCGAAAATTTAAAATTTGTTAAGAGTCGCTAAATTATGTAAATAATTGAAAACAAAAGTATATCCTTTAATTAATTTTCCCGTCATACACCAGTCACTTTAATATCATATTTTTGTCACTTAACATTTAGAAGTCTAAGCGCATCAATCCTTTCAGCCAATATTTTGGAGATTTTATAGTGTGATTCATGGGTCCAGCCTGCTATATGCGGGGTAAGAATAATATTTTCCATACCACACATTTTTTCCATAATTAACTTGTCGTGCCCCTCCAAGTGATAAAATTGTTCATTTTCAAAAACATCCAAAGCAGCCCCGAGCACTTTTCCGGAACCTAACGCTTTTAGCAATGATCGCGAATCCACAACCTTCCCTCTGGAAGTATTTATAACATAAAAACTTTTACTGAAATCGGCAATAAAGCTATCGTTGAGGTAATGAAAGGTATCTTTTGTGAGTGGCAAATGAAATGAAATGATATCAGCTTTCTCCTTAATTTCGACGGGATCAGATTCCTTAACATTTCCATCACCAAATCCGGAAATGTATTTGTCATGCGCAAGCACATGAACATCAAAGGATCGCAATTTTGCGGCAAATGCAGAGCCAGTATTGCCATATCCGATTATACCTATTGTTTTTCCGGCAAGTTCAACTCCCCTGTTTTGCTCGCGAAGCCAGACGCCTGACCTAATTTCTCTGTCTGACTTGGAAATATTGTTAAGTAGTGCCAGCAAAGATCCAACTGCATGTTCGGCAACTGCATTGGCATTTCCTTCGGGTGAGTTGATCACCTTAATATTTTTAACCTGTGCATAAGTAACATCTATATTTTCCATTCCACTGCCTGCCCTGGCAATAAATAATAATTGTGTAGCCTTATCAAGTAAGGTCGGCGTTACTTTTATTTTGGTGCTTAATACAAGACCTGCATATTTATCTATTATCCCAAATAATTGTTCATTTGTAATATCCGGCTGAACGTCTACCTCAAAACCAAGTTTGGTCAGTTGTTCCTCCAGATATGGATGCATATGATCAGTTATAATGACTTTATTCAAGATAGACATATATATATAATAGGTGCAAATAATTTATTTGACCGCAGTTAAGGCTTTGGTCAGATCAATAAAATCTTTTACACTTAATTGTTCCGCTCTTTTGTCGGCAAAGTTAAGCCCAACAAGTTTTTCTTTTGAACCCGGAATTCCTGAAAGTGCGTTGGAAAGTTTTTTTCTTCTCTGATTAAACCCGGCTTTTACGATCTGTTTAAACAGCTTTTCATCATAATCAATTATTGTTGATTTTCTTGTAAGCCTTATCACGGCAGAATTTACTTTTGGAGGAGGCTCAAAGGCTGAGGGGGGAAGTTCAAACAAATAATTGCATTCGTAATGGGCCTGGACTAACACAGTAATAACTCCGTATTCTTTATTTCCGTGTTTTGCAACCACCCTTTTAGCCATTTCCTTTTGAAACATTCCCGTTAAAATGGGAACCTGCGCCTTAAAATCAAGAATTTTAAATAGGATTTGGGAAGAAATATTATAGGGGAAATTGCCTATCACCAGAAATTCTCCATTGAAATACCTTGCGAGATCTAATTTTAAAAAGTCCCCATATATTATAAAGGAGGGATCAATTTTAAGTTCTTCCTCCAGAAATGAGATCACCCTTGCATCCAGCTCACTAAAAAAAATCGGGTTTGGAAGTTTTAGAAGGTGTTTGGATAAAATTCCAAGTCCGGGACCAATTTCAAGAATAGGAATATTTTCATTTTCGGGATTCAGGGCTCGCACAATTTCCAAAGCCGTGGCCTCACTTTTCAAAAAATGTTGCCCAAGAGATTTTTTATGGTGGAAATTGTGTTGCATATAAAAAGAATACTAAACTTCTGGTTAGTGCAAACTTCGCATTAATTCGCGATACAGATTAAAAAATCTTCGAAGGGTTATCTAATTTTACATCTATGGACAATAAATTAAAGATAGGATTCACTCTTGGAGATGTAAATGGGATAGGGCCGGAAGTTCTGATAAAAGCGCTGGAAGATAACCGCATCTTAAAATTATGTACCCCGGTTATTTATGGATCCAACAGAATTCTTTCTTTTTATAAAAAAATGTTCAATTTAGAAGGATTTAATTATACAACCTGCAGTGATGCGGATCAAACAAATACCAAATCAGTTAATATCATTAATTGTATCACCGAGGATATTATTTTACAACCCGGAATAGACACGCCGGTTTCTGGAAAAGCTGCTTTGATAAGTCTGGAAACAGCCACACAAGACCTTTTAGCCAATAAGATAGATGCTCTTGTAACAGCGCCTATCAATAAAAATAACATGCAGCAAAGTGGTTTTAATTACCATGGTCATACGGAATATTTTAATGCAAAAGCGAATAACAAAGAAAGTGTGATGATGCTGATGAATGAAAATCTTCGTGTTGGTTTGGTGACCAATCATTTAGCAATAAAAGAAATTCCAGCAGCAATTACAAAGGAAAAAATTCTACAAAAAATTGAGCTGATAAATTTAAGTTTAAAACAGGATTTTGCAATTTTTAATCCCACCATTGCAGTTTTGGGATTAAATCCGCATTCAGGAGATGGGGGATTACTGGGGGATGAAGAAACTAATATTATTATTCCTGCCATAAAAGCTGCTCAGGATAAAAAAATATATGTGGTTGGTCCTTTCTCGGCGGATGGATTTTTTGGGAGCGGAAATTATCAAAAATTTGATGCAATTCTCGCTATGTATCACGATCAGGGACTTGTTGGATTTAAAAGCTTAAGTTTTGGAAGCGGCATCAATTTCACTGCCGGTTTACCCTTCGTACGCACTTCTCCAGATCACGGAACGGCATATGACATTGCAGGTAAAAATGAGGCTTCCGGAGAAAGTATGTTACACGCTATTTTCGCTGCAATAGATATCTGTAACCGAAGGGTTTCATATGCCGAAAGCACTAAAAACCCTCTAAAACGTTCATTTGTTGAGGCGGAGAGATAATTTTTTACCATCAGATGAGTTCACCGGTTATTTTAACGCTAAGGGTTGATTGGAGCGAAATGGATCTTTTCGGTCATATTAATAATGTAATGTATGCCAAATACATCCAATCAGCGAGGGTAAATTTTGTAGAGAAGATAGGGTTAATGAAAATGCTTGAGGAGCAAAAAATTGGTTTTATGTTGGCTACCTCATCCATACAATATCAAAAACCACTTTTTTACCCTGATACCATAAGTATAGAAACAAGTGTGGAATTTATTAAGACTACAAGTTTCGGATTACAACACAAGATATTTAACGGAAATAAAGAACTTTCCACCATTGGGACGGATGTTTTGGTGATGTATAATTTCAATAACGATCAAAAATTGCCAATTCCGGAATCTCTAAGAGCCGAAATTGGCCATTTTGTGAGCTAATAGCCACAAAAACCCGCTTTTTATGCCCTCTTTGGCCAATAAAATCAAAAACTTTCCCCTTTTTGCCTTTTGTTCACTACCTTTGTCAGCCTTTTTTAAAACAGTTGGGACGTGAAAGATTTGAGGGCATACCAGATTCCGTTTGTTGGACTAAAGTTGGAAGAGCACCACTTTAATTTTGTGCTTGAGGAAAATTTTTTTAGTCACTTCGAGGAAAGTCTGGTAAAGCAGGGAAAGGTATTTGTGGATCTGGTTTTTGATAAAAAGGACAGATTATTCGTTCTGAATTTTGACATTTCGGGCAGTATAGCATCAGAATGCGACCGCTGTGGCCAGGGTTTCGACCTTCCAATACATGGAAATTATACCTTGTATGTTAAAGTTGGTGATGAAAGAGAGGAGGATAAGGACAATGAAGATGTTATCTGGATCTCCGAAGGCGACTCGGTATTAGATATATCGGATATGATGTATGAATTTGTTCATTTGTCCATTCCGATAAAAAAGACACATCCCGATAAAAAGAATGGTGACTTTGGATGCGATCCTGAAATATTAAAGTTGCTGGGACCAGAAAACGCAGAAGAAAACAAAAAAGAAATTGACCCCAGATGGGATATTTTAAATAATTTGAATAAAAATTAAAACAATAATACAATGCCGAATCCAAAACGACGTCACTCGAAACAAAGAACTCGCACCCGCAGAACCCATCATGGTATTGAAACGCCAAATGTGATCAACTGTGCAAATTGTGGTGCTCCAACTTTGTATCACCGAGTATGCCCTGAATGTGGAACATACAGAGGAAAAATAGCAATCGAAAAGAAAGCCTGATCATAATTCCCCGAACTTCGGGGTAAATTTTTAGTAAAACCAACTACAGGCATGAATAAACCACTTGCAGCTATAACCGGTGTCTACGGTTATGTTCCTGAATACAGGCTCACCAACGCCGAACTCGAGAAAATGGTAGACACATCTGACGAGTGGATAATGTCGAGAACCGGTATCAAGGAACGCCGGATCTTAAAGGGTGATGGTTTAGCTACCAGCGATATGGCAGTGGAAGCCGTAAAGGGCTTACTGGATAAAAAAGGGTTAAAGGCCACTGACATCGAAATGCTTATCGTGGCAACTACTACTCCCGATATGGCCTTTCCCGCAACAGCAAATATTGTATGTGATAAACTGGGTTGTAATCATATTTTAAGTTATGATATAAGTGCTGCTTGCAGTGGTTTTTTATATGCACTCACTACAGGTGCAAAATTTATTGAAACCGGTACTTATAAAAGAGTTGTAATTGTAGGGGCAGATAAAATGTCTTCAATTATTAATTACAACGACCGAACTACCTGTGTTATTTTTGGTGATGGAGCCGGTGCTGTATTGCTTGAACCCAGTGAAGATGGAACAGGTATTGTGGATTCTATATTAAGATCAGATGGTTCGGGCCGTCATTTTTTACATCAAAAGGCAGGTGGATCACTAAAACCTGCAAGTCACGAAACCGTTGACAGCAACGAACACACTGTTTATCAGGAAGGAAAGACGGTATTCAAATTCGCTGTGAAGAATATGGCGGATGTTTCGGAAGAGATAATGAAACGAAATAATTTAGTTAGTGAAGATATAGCCTGGCTGGTTCCCCATCAGGCAAATTTGAGAATTATTGATGCAACCGCCAATCGTATGGGATTGCCCAAAGAAAAAGTGATGATCAATATTGAAAAATATGGAAATACAACGGCAGGAACTTTGCCCTTGTGCTTATGGGAATGGGAACCGAAATTGAAGAAGGGCGATAATATTGTGTTGGCAGCATTTGGAGGAGGATTTACATGGGGAGCAACTTTGATCAAGTGGGCCTATGAAATTGACAATTGACAATTGATAATTGATAATTGACAATTTGGGTTACCCTTTACCATTGACTCCTGACTAATGACTATTAACTAACGAAATTAACGAATATCCTGATTTAACTATCAGAACAATACTTAACTAAAAATGGCAAATACAGCAGATATACGAAAAGGGCTTTGCATCGATTTTAATAATGATGTTTGGCAGGTTGTTGATTTTCAGCATGTGAAACCGGGAAAGGGTAATGCCTTTGTGCGCACGAAGATCAAAAGTTTAACTACAGGCAAGGTTTTGGAAAATACATTTCCATCAGGTGCAACAATTAATACTGTTAGAGTAGAACGCCGCACTTTTCAATATTTATATAAAGACGAGACCGGTTATAGCTTTATGAATCAGGAAACTTTCGACCAGGTTACATTAGATGAAGCTATGGTGGAAGGAAAAGAATTTTTTAAAGAAGGTCAGGAAATAGATATTTTATTTCATGCAGAAACGGAGAAACCCTTGTTCTGTGAGTTGCCTGCCCATATCGTTTTAGAAGTTACTTTTGCAGAGCAGAGTGTAAAAGGTAATACAGCGACAAATGCATTTAAAAATGCCACGCTGGAAACAGGTGCCAATATTATGGTGCCTATGTTTGTTAATTCGGGTGATGTAATTAAAATTGACACCCGGTCATTTGAATATGTTGAACGTGTAAAATAACCTTTTTATGGACTTTAAAGAAATTCAGGAGTTAATCAGGATGGTTAATAAAAATAACATCGCTGAACTGACTATCGAAAATCAGGATTTTCGCATTAAAATTAAAACCGCATTAGCTTCTTCAGGAGTTATGCAAGTTCCGATGATGATGCAACAACCACAAATGCAACAAGTTGCGCAACCGCAACAAATAGTTGCTGATAAAACTGCTCAAAGTGCGTCAGAAGAATCAAAATCTGAAGCTATTGCAGCAGAAAATACTATCACAATTAAATCACCAATTGTTGGAACATTTTATCGTTCTGCCGGTCCTGATAAGGATGTTTTTGTAAAGGTTGGAGATGAAATTTCCGTTGGTTCAAAGTTATGCATTATTGAGGCGATGAAATTATTCAACGAAATTGAAAGTGAAGTTTCAGGCAAGATCATTAAAATTCTTATTGATGATGCAAGTCCGGTGGAATATGATCAGCCACTGTTTTTAATTGAGACTAAATAATCTATTCTTTTATTACACACTTTGAATTTGCACATTGGCAAATTTGTACATTAGATATTTAAAATAAAATGTTCAAAAAAATACTGATAGCAAATCGCGGCGAAATAGCTTTAAGGGTTATTAGAACAGCAAAAGAAATGGGAATTAAAACCGTTGCTGTTTATTCCACTGCCGATAAAGAAAGTTTGCCTGTGCGTTTTGCTGATGAAGCAGTTTGTATAGGTCCTCCATCTTCAAAAGAATCATATTTAAGTATACCGAAAATTATGGCAGCTGCAGAAATTACCAATGCAGATGCGATACATCCAGGATATGGTTTTTTAAGTGAGAATGCGACATTTTCGGAGATCTGTACCAAATACGGAATTAAATTCATTGGACCTACTGCTGATCAGATCCGCAAAATGGGTGATAAGATCACAGCTAAAGAAACCATGAAAAAAGCAGGTGTTCCTGTAATTCCGGGAAGTGAAGGTTTATTAAAAGATGTTGCTGAAGCTAAAAAATTAGCTAAAAAGATCGGATACCCAGTTATAATGAAAGCAACCGCTGGTGGTGGTGGAAAAGGCATGCGTATCGTTTGGAAAGAAGATGAAGTAGAAAGCGCATTTGATACTGCAAGCATGGAAGCTAAGGCGTCATTTAATAATGATGGTCTGTATATGGAAAAATATATTGAGGAACCGCGACATATTGAAATTCAGGTAGCTGGTGATCAATATGGAAGAGCATGTCATTTAAGTGAACGCGATTGTTCTATTCAAAGAAGACATCAAAAATTAGTGGAAGAAAGCCCCTCCCCTTTTCTGGATGATAAATTGAGAAGAAAAATGGGTGATGCAGCAGTAAAAGCTGCGGAGAGTATTAAATATGAAGGTGTGGGAACCATAGAATTTCTTGTAGACAAACACAAGAATTTTTATTTTATGGAAATGAATACCCGTATTCAGGTGGAACATACCGTAACAGAAGAAGTTGTTGATTTTGATCTTATTAAAGAACAAATAAAAATTGCAACAGGAGAAAAAATTTCAGGAAAAAATTATTTTCCATTATTACACGCAATGGAATGCAGAATAAATGCGGAGGACCCTACGAGAAATTTTTCTCCGAGTCCAGGTAAAATAACGAGTTTTCATTCGCCGAAAGGGCATGGAGTTCGCGTAGATACTGCTGTGTATGCAGGGTATACTATACCACCATATTACGACAGCATGATCGCTAAATTAATTTGCAAAGCGCGAACACGCGAAGAAGTGATCGCAAAAATGCAAAGAGCCTTAGATGAATTTATTGTTGAGGGAATTAAAACCACCATCCCCTTCCACAAAAAACTCATGCGCGATCCAAAATTCAGGGCCGGGGTATTTGATACGAGTTTTATGAATGGATTTGATTTAAGTGATCTGGAATAATAAATAAATTTATTATTATTTGAAAGCAAGTTGAGAGACTTGCTTTTTTTATTGGTATTAAAAGGGAACATATATTTAAACTGATTTAAACTCGAAGATTAAAGCATATTCCCACCGAAGTCCCAGCAGGGTTCTTTTCACTTTTAATTTTATACCGACAAAACCCTGCGACAATGAGTGGGAATTAACCATCGCAGGGTTTTGCCTGATTAATTATTTTTATGGGTGGCAAGAACCCAGCTAGGACATTCAAGATTCAAACTTTTCTTCCGAAAATGAATTTCACTTATTTCTAAATTGATCCAAATATTCGTCATTAGGTTTAAATGGTGGATATTCTGTTGGATCAAGTTTCGGATAATTACAAGATAACATTAAATAATTAATAAAATTTGTAGTCACATTTGAAGTATCCGCACTTTTTATCAAGCCAATCATTCTTAATTTTGAATATGCACTTGGCATAGGATCAGATGTAGCACAATCCAAGGATGCATATTCAAAAACTAGGTCAGTAATACTTCCAGTCTTTTCATACCCAACTAAATATTTAGAATTTCTTTCGTTTGTTGCATCAAGTTCTAAAAAATCGTACAAAGTAATATTATTAAGCATATAGTTTGAGAAGGATTCAAATTTTGGGTTTTTAAGAAAGGCCTCATTTATAAAGGTGTCCATTTCACTTTTTTTAAACCATTTTCTATATTCCGGAGTTTTATAATTTTTAATATATTCTTTATCGTTGATAATTTTATGTATAAGGGATACAACAACGAAGTCTTTCGTATAATTATATATGCTCAAAAAAATATACGCCGATTTTAATTCTGCAAATGGAGTATAAAACAAGCTTGATGTATCCCATAAAATTATAGTTAATGTGTCTCCCCCAATTTTCGTTTCCATCATGCTGTTAAAAGCCTGAATTGAAATCAAATTATTTAATTCAATTTGGATTTGTTTAATATTCTCTTTTTTCCCGCCGCTGCAATTGAAAAATAATAGTGCGAAAAAACTAACAACGAAGACTAATTTCATGAATGCAATTAAATGTTAATATTACTTTTTAAGTCAATTCGGATAGAATTGATGCTAAATTATAATAATGAACTACAACTATAGGTCACTATTTAACCCCTCACCTCACAATCCCAAAAATCCTATCACTCTCCTGCTGCATTAAAACTCTGAATTTTGCGCCAAGTTCAGGAATATATTTTGGTTCAGTGTCGGCACCTACACGAGGGGTCCAGTAACTTTCACATTCAAGCCAGGTTTGGTGGGTGAAACCATTTTCGGCTAAAACGATGTTGTAATCGATTTGTTTTGTGTTGTCGTTCGCATCTTTTCTGAATGCCATTTCTGCGTGTATCTTGGTGTATAATTCTAAAGTACATGGTTCACCACCTCCGCGTTTTTTGTCGAGGGCTGCTTGATATAATGGCATAAAGGCAACTGCTGTTTTTCCCATGTCGGCGGGATCACTCATTTTAACTGTATATCCTTTTTTTGATTCGAGCCATTCAGCTGCGCTTACTCCATTTGATTCAGCAATGGCAATTTCTTTGGATTCATCTCCGGCTGTGTCGCTCATCATTACACAGAGGTCGGCATATTGTTCTAATGTGATCATAATTATATTTTTAAAAGGTTAATAAATCAAATGTAATCTATTTTTTTTAAGCGTACTAATTTCGCTAAAGCCATCGCCTTTTCTTTTACCTGATCCACGTCTCCACCAATATTATCATTTACCACCACTACCCCCATTCGTCTGTATTTTCTTGTTGTAGGCTTACCGAAGATACGGATATCTGTTTGCGAAGTTTGTAACACATTTTCAATGCCTTCAAAAGTAAACTTTTCCATCTCTTCCTCTGCAAGAATTACCGCACTTGCCCCAATTTTTATTAATTCAATTACCGGTATGGGCAATCCTAACACAGCCCGCGCATGTAATTCAAATTCATTTAAATTTTGTGTGCCTGCAAGTGTAACCATTCCGGTATCGTGCGGGCGCGGACTCAACTCTGAAAAATAAACACCTTTTTTTGCACTAAGAAAAAATTCCACTCCCCATATGCCGGCACCGGTTAATGCTTCTGTAACTTTTTTTGCAATTTCCTGTGCTTCTTTAATATGTTCCGGAGAAATTAATGCCGGTTGCCAACTTTCCTGATAATCACCCCGTTCTTGTCGATGTCCTATTGGCGCACAAAATAAAGTCTCTCCATTTTTTTGTGTCACGGTTAATAAAGTAATTTCTGAATCAAATGAAATAAATTCTTCCACTATCACCTCTGCAATATCGCCCCGTTTTGCTTCCTGCGAATAATTCCAGCTTTTTTCAATATTCGATTCTGATTTAATGGTAGATTGTCCTTTACCACTTGAACTCATTAATGGTTTTATTACACATGGAATTCCAATTTCTTCAACAGCATTTTTTAATTCCTTCAAACTTGTTGCATAAGCATATTTTGCAGTTTTAACTCCCAATTCTTTCGCAGCAAGATCCCTTATAGCTTTTCTGTTCATAGTGAAATTTGCCGCCCGCGCACTTGGAACAACCTGAATATTCCATTTTTCATATTCATAAAATCGTTCCGTTCTTATTGCCTCAATTTCAGGAACTATAATATCGGGACTATGTTTTTTTACAATTGCATCCAACGCATCTCCATCCAACATATTTATTACTTCTCTTTCGTCAGCAACTTGTTGTGCGGGAGCATCGTTATAGGAATCCACTGCTATAACGTAATGGCCTAAACGTTTACAAGCAATTACGAACTCCTTTCCCAATTCACCACTTCCCAGCAATAGTATTTTTTTCATGTTTATTTTTGTGCTAATTTAGCAAAAATGAAACACAAAAATAATAATATCCTTCCTCCGGATAATTTTCGAATTGGTTTGCTTTTTATCATCCTTTTCCTTCACGGTTGGTTGAACGCTCAGGAAAATTTTGTACCCGGAACTATCATCACCAATCAGGATGATACCTTACAAGGTCTAATTGATTTCAGAGATTGGGCCGACAGCCCTGAAACTTTTAGATTTAAAAAATCAAGGGAGAGTATTGTACAAACTTTCACTCCTCATAAATTAAAAAGTGTCTCGGTAGAGAATACGGAATATATCTGCCGCCAGGTTATAATTGATAAAACACCAGTAGATCTTTGGAAATTGGGTCTTGGATATGTTCAGTTACTTGAAAAGGATACCATTGCGCTTAAGGCAATTGTAGTCTCAGAAGAAGGTATTAGTTTATATAGTTATAGTGCAAAGGAAAAGAATCATTTTTTTGCGATATATGGTGATTCCATAGTGGAATTATTATACATTTATTATTACGATGAAAAACTTAAATCAGGAATTAAAAATGCGGAGTATAAAAATCAATTGGCAAGGATAACAAAAAGATGTCCGAAGCTACTTGGAAAAATTGATCGTTGCAGATTTACTTCTAATGAGATCGCTTCGATAATAATAGATTTTAATGGATGTGAAGCAAATGAAATTTCGTATCAATTTATTAAACCAAAAACTCAAAAATATCTTGGTTTAATGCTTGGAGTTTCCATAACAAAAATTACATTCACTACAGGCGACAGTGGTCCAGGTTATGGTCGTGCTGAATATAGTTATGGAAATGGATATAATGCCGGCTTATTTTACGATATTGACTTTGAAGGCCGACGACAAACACTTTGGTTGAATACTGAATTGATTTTTAATAAATTCAGTTCAAACGGATTCGCCGCCTACACGTCAGGGTCTTTTTATAGGGAAGAAGAAATAAATTTCGACATTTTAGATGCATTATTAACCACGGCCCTTAAAGTTCAAATGAACACTCCCAAATATAAACCCTATTTCAAAATTGGTTTTGGAGGTACCTATTCTATAACCAATGATAACACTCAGGAAATAATGGAGGAGAATATCTATATCCATACAATTGAAAATTACACGCTGGAAAATGAAATTGACAAAAATAATTTTCATGTTTCTTTTATTGCAGGTGGGGGTGTAACTCTTATGAATAAATATTATTTGGAGGTGCTTTATGATCGTGCATTAACCATTGCGGGTGAAGAAAGTGTTAAGGGATTTCAGGATGCATTTTCGGTACATTTGAAATATGCCTTTTAAAGAATTTAAATCCGGAAATTAAGAAAATCTGCTATTTTATTATGACTTTCACTACAATATCATTTTCATCATCCCTCACCGATAACACATAAGGCCCTGGTGCAAGATCAGAAATATCAATTTTAATAAGACCGCGCGAACCATCCAGACGATAAGAATCGCTGTACACAATTTGAGAAGCATTATTATATAATATAGCCATATAATCTGTTAGTGCAGTGTTGAACATCTGAATATTTAATTCAGTATCGGCAGGATTCGGATAGGCTACCAATTGCAAGGTGCCTTCCGGTAATTCAGTTCGTGTAATAATATCATTTGCGTGCAATAATCTGATATTGGGATCCAATACAATTCCTGTTATTTCGAAAGGAACATTAAACTGAAATAATTGTCCAATTTGTTTATGCTCTAAAACAGCATCCATCGAATCGTTTTCTCCATAAATACGTATTGGTACTTTCATTTCATAGAAATCAACTGAAGGGTCTGATGTGGTTTGATTTAATGCAATTTTCAGTTGATCATTTTCATCCTGATCCCATAATAAATAATAAGTTGGGAAGCCCTGACCGTAAAACCAATCATTAAAATATTCAGTGAGTATAGTATCTCCTTCAGATTCCAAATGTTTCTTCAGATCATCCGTAACCGCAAAATCATATATCAATTCTGGATCGGTAATATAATTTTTAATCGATTTAAAAAATATAGAATCACCTAATTCCCATCGAAGCATATGTAAAATCCAGGCACCTTTATAATACGTTAATCTTCCATCAAATATTCTGGTTGTAGTAGTAGTATCCTCCACCCATACAGACCCGTCGGGTTTTGAAACAATAGTGCTTCTTGTTCCTGTCAGCCATGCTTCGTAATAATTATTCGGATCCTCCGAAAAATCGAAACTCAACCAAGTGCTATATGTTGCAAATCCTTCATTTAACCAGATATCTCTCCATGTTCCGCATGTAATTTTATTTCCAAACCACTGGTGTGCCATTTCATGCACTAGTAATTCATAATTAAAATTAGATACTGAACTCATTGTCTGGTGTTCCATTCCTCCTCCCCAGCCAAATTGCATGTGCCCGTATTTTTCGTCGGGGTATGGGTAATCGGAATAAATATCAGAAAATAATTCAAAGGACGGCACAATTATATCTATTCCAGGAACAGCCGTTTCGTATGTTTCCGGATAAATTAAATTATAAAATAAAAGTGAGTCTTCAAGATGCGGGGCATAAAATGAATATACTTCGTAATTACTTACAGCTATACCAATTAAATAAGTTGCGATAGGATATTTTGTACTCCAGTGATAAGTAGTATTATCTCCTTCCACAATTTCATTAATTAATAAACCGGGACCTCCCGATTTATATGCTGAAGGAGTTGTTACGAATATGTCGGCAGAATCTATCTTATCTGTTATCGTTTGTTTACATGGCCACCAATCGCTTGCCCCGTATGGTTCTGATAAGGTCCAAATAGTATTCCCGGTTTCATGCGGAGTAATTTCGAAGGAACCGAATCCGGATGATACAGGTATGCCATGGTAATAAACACAAATAGAATCAAAAACGCCCGCAGTTAATGTTTCCGGGAGTGCTATTTCAATTTCATTATTTTGGTGTTGAAATATCAGACCAATGTTGTGATAAATAACAGAGTCAACAATTAATGAATCACTCGCATCAAAATAGATCAGATCACTATTTTCCAATATTGTAAAATAAGTAGTAATTGCTCCGGATATCGCAAGTATATCAGGAGAAAGATTCCACTCGCAACGCACATATTTTACATCGTAATTATCGGTTGGCGCTGCATTAAATACCGTCATTTTTGCAGATGCGGCATTTTGTTCCGATTTAATTACATCGCGTTCAAAATTAAGCAAAGGTGAAGTTTGCGCATTTGAATTCACAATAAAATAAAGAGAGAAAATTCCTATAAAAAAATATTTCGTCCTCATTTTTTACTTGTCGCATTTTTTTGATTATTGCCAATCCTCCTCGACATCTTCACAAGTTCATATGTTTCAAAAAATAAAAAGGAAAAATAAATTATTGCAAATGGAATTATAAAATTTAGATCAGAAGTTGGTTCTGCATTTTTTTTATAAACCATTACAATAATAGCGGTAATGACCAACTTTGAAAAAATGCTCACAAAAAAAATATTCATAAACCCACTAAACTTTCCCGACATTGTTTTTCCTGATAAATATAAAGTTGCAAAACTCAATACGAGAAAAACAAAATATAATACCCATCCAAAATTCATTACTGTTTTGAAATTTTTGAAAAAACTCAAAATAAATAGTATTGCAGCAATAAATACAGCAAATAAAATCAATCGTTTAAAGGCACCCAATATCATGAAAATAAATTTATATAATTTGAATATTACTTTTTGAAATCAAAATAATCATTTCTTATTTGGTTTAATAAAGTCTTTGAGTACAGCGTATAACCCTGCGGCTACCCCCAGTAATGAAAGTATAACCGTAAACCACGGCTCAGTGTTCAATAACGCATCTAGTTTAATACCGCCCCACACGCCGATAAATATCCCTGCAAACAACTGAAATGCCATTGCAGAATATTTAAAATAATTATCAAATCGTGGCTTCCTGGTATTGCGGTCTGGCATCTACTATCTTAGTTTCCTTAGCACCCATATTACAAATGCCATCGAAATGAGCGCCGTTTTCAATAACAATCTTGGAAGTATATATATTTCCTTCCACAATGGACGAAGCTTTTAATGTTAAAACCTCACTAACTTCAATATCACCGGTTATTCTTCCTTCAATATCCGCGCTTTTACAATGAACATCTCCCTCTATCAATCCGGTAGGACCTACCGCAACCTTTGCCTTTGTTCGCAAAGTTCCGCGAATGGTACCCTCAATCCTGAGGTCGCCATCACTTTCTATTGTTCCTTCTACAATAGTTCCTAAATTGATCCTGTTTGAAATAAAAGAGTTGGGTGCAGACTGGGTGGTTGAATTTTTATTTCCAAACATAGTTTTTAAATTTTAGTTGAAGTTAATATAATCTTTTGGATTTATTGGATTTTTTTGATGCCAGAGTTCAAAATGCAGATGTGGGCCGCTGCTCATTTCACCTGTATTGCCTATCACCGCTATAACATCACCGGCTTTTACTGTATTTCCGATTTTTTTTAATATCTGCGAATTATGTTTATAAAAAGAAATAAGCCCGTGGTCATGCTGCAGAATGATCACATTTCCGCTTTCAAGGCTCCAATAACTGTCAATAACAACTCCACCAAGACAAGCCTTTACAGGAGTGTTTTCAGGAGCTACGATATCAATACCATAATGTTTCTCCCTTGAGCTGAATTCGGAGGTTACAGAGCCCTTCACAGGCGGGAAAAAGTGCAGAGATTCCAGGTTTTGATCACTGGTAACCTCACGAGGGTCAGCCAGACTCAAATTAAAAAGATCCTCTTGTGACACCTGATCCCGCAGCATTTTGTCAATTTCTGAGGCTTCTGCAATCTTAATATCGGAGTAATTCTTTTTTTCAATGCTATCAAGGGGAACAATTGTGTCAATTTCTCCACTCAATCGTTTTTGAAGGTTGGCAAAGTATATGTCGTAAGCCTTAAGTGAAAGCAGCATAGAATCGGTGATCTTATTGTTTCTGGTTATCTGCCGGGTGGTATTTACCTCGCTGTAACCAACAACCAGATTCTTCAGGGGCGTAAAAACAATGGCTAAATACACGATCATCCCAACAACCACCAATAAAGTGCTGAAAAGTATGATCACATTCAACAAGCTTAAACGCAGAGATGTTTGCACCTCAAAAGTCTTGTCGTGCATGAGCACTAACTTGTATTTGGTGCGCAATTTCTCCAACCAAAGATTGGTTTTTTTGTTACCTTTCGCCATTACTGCGTAAAACGCTATTTTATTTACTTATTTTAAAATATTTTTGTAGGAAATAAGTTATATATCCGGCATCAAACTATTGACTGTGAAACGAAATTTTTCCCTATTTATCGCTACAATTTTAATTCTTTTTTTTGTTTCTGCCTGCAGTTCGAGCAAAAATGGCAATAAAAATATCGTTGTAAGGAGCATTGATGACCTGATTGCAAGGGATAACGGCTATTTTAATGCCCGTTTAAGCATGAAGGAAAATGAACGTACCCTTTGGGAGGGACAAACTGATAATTATGAAGAAATATTACCCATTTTCAAATATGGCACACAGGAACAGGCTTCAGGAGTTCAACCTGCTATGGATGAAATTGTAAAAAAGACCTCTTTTGTTATACAAATGCATAAAAAGAGCAAATGGGTGGATGATAGTTATTACCTGATCGGAAAATCGAGTTTTTACAAGCGGAATTATGAGGATGCTCTAAGCACATTTCAATATATTGTTTCTGAATATTCAGATATTATTGAAAAACAATCAGAAAACAAAAGGGTTAAGGAGGATGAGGACGGAGAGTTAAATTTTTTCGAAAGACTTAAACATCAGCCGGTTGCCAGTCAGGCTGGTATTTGGGTAGCGCGTTCATTGATAGAACAAAAAAAATACAGCGATGCACATACTGTTTTAAGTGTGTTAAAGAGTCGGGACAATTTTCCAACCTGGTTATTGGGGGAATTATATTCTGTTGAAGCTGATTGTTATATTAAAGAAAATCAACGTACAAATGCAATTGAGCCATTAATGGCTGCAATTGAAAATACGGATGACAAAAAAATGGTAGTTCGTTATAATTTTATTTTAGCACAATTATACACCGAACAAAACAACTACGAAAAAGCACTAGCCACCTATCAATTGGTATTAGATGGTAAACCTACCTACGACATGGATTTTTATGCCAAGTTGAATATGGCTAAATTAACCATGCAAAATTATGGTGTCTCAGGAAAAGAATCTAAAGATGAATTATTAAGTTTACTTAAAGACGAAAAGTATATTGAATTTTATGGTTTGATTTATTATACCCTTGCCGATATTGCTCTTGCCGACAAACAGAAGGAACTCGGAATGGAATATCTGAATAAATCAATAAGAAGTACAAATGAAGGAAAACAAAAAGGAATTTCATATATGCGGCTTGGCGATATTTATTATGCAGATGTGGAATATAAATCAGCTTATGCATATTATGACAGCACTATATTAAATCTCCCGAAAGATCAGCCTCGTTTTGAAGAAGTTAAATTGTTGCGCGATAATTTAAAATTATTAGTGGATGAATTGACCATTATTGAAACAGAAAAAAAATTACAATATTGGGCCGGACTATCAGAAAAAGAATTGCTCAAGGAATTAGAGAAAATTATTGTGGAGGAGGAAGAAAAGGATACTTTAAATAACGAAATTATTGATCCGAATAATGTTGTGCAAGCTGGAACCACTACAGGAGGCGATTTTTATTTTTATAATATCACATTGCGCTCACGCGGTTTTTCTGAATTCAAGAAAAAATGGGATACACGTAAACTTGAAGATAATTGGAGAAGAAGTGAAAAAGGAAGTTTTGGTGAAGAAGAAACTGTAGTTGTGGATACTGCCGGTACGAAAACTATCGATCTTACCGGAAAAAATATTACCATAGATGCAATTATTGCAAGTCTTCCAAAAACTCCGGAACAATTAGCAGCATCCAATGCTAAAATTGCAGGTGCATTATACAGAGCCGGAATAATTTATAAGGAGAACTTCTCGAACAAACCTAAAGCAATTGAATATTTTGAAGAGAATGTAACAGACTTTCCCGCAAATTACTATGAAGTTCAAGCCTATTACCAATTATACAGGCTGACCGGAAATCCAAAACAGGAAATGTATAAAAATGCTATTCTATCAAAATATCCGGAATCAGATTATGCTAGAATTATCGCAGATCCCGACTTTTTCAAAAAAAGGGATGACAAAAAAAATGCTCTGGATATTTATTATACACAAACCTATGACTTGCTTCAGGAGAAAAATTATGTTGAAGTAAAAAACAGATCTCATATTGCGGATAGTTTGTTCGTGCCAAATCCTTTAAAACCAAAGTTTGATATGCTAAATGCATTAACCTTTGCAGAAGTCGACAGCATTGATATTTTCAAAAATGAATTACAAAAAGTAGCTATAAAATATCCGACACATGAAGTTGGAATTCGCGCACAGGAAATTCTAGACTATTTGCGCAGAGGGAGTGTGATGGACGCCGTGGAAAAAGTAGCACCTACAATTACTTATACTTATAAACCGGAGGAAGAACATTACTTTTTATTTGTTATGGCTTCAACCGGCAAGGAAGCTACAACCATGAAAAATAATATAGCAACCTTCGATGCTGCCAATTTCGATACTGATAATTTGAAGATCAGCAGTTTATTACTCGGTAAAGAAAACAGTATTATTATGGTAAAATCATTTACCGGCGCAGCTAAAGCTCTTACCTATTTTTATACAATTAAAGATAACACAGCTGTTTTTAATGAACTCACAAAGGATACATTTACCCCTATGGTAATTTCTAAATCAAATTATGTGCAGTTCTATAAAGCAAAGGATGTTTCGGGATACGAAGTTTTCTTCGAGGATAATTATTTAAAAGATTAATATTAGTATATGTCGGTAAAAGAAGAAATAGCTGTATATAAAAAACAGATAAAATGGTTTTGGCGGATCTTTTTTATCGGTGCCGGGGTAATGGCATTATTTGTTCTTTTATTATCACTAGGTGTTTTTGGGAAATTACCTTCATTCGACGAATTGGAAAATCCTCAAAGTAGCCTTGCAACTCAAATATTAACTTCTGACGGAGAATTATTGGGAAGATTTTACAGAGAAAACAGAACAAATGCCACTTTAAAAGAAATTCCTCCGCATTTAATTGAAGCATTAATTGCCACTGAAGACAGGCGTTTTTATGATCACAGCGGAATTGATGCAAAAAGTGTTATGCGTGTGATTATTAAAACGCTCATATTGCGACAGGAAGAAGCAGGGGGTGGAAGTACTCTTACTCAACAACTTGCAAAAAATTTATATGGCCGACCGGTTGCAAGTAATAAATTTTCACTCGCAGTAATTAAATTAAAAGAATGGGTAACTGCAGCTAAACTTGAACGCAGATATACTAAAGAGGAAATAATTGTAATGTATTTGAATACCATTCCATACATTTATGATGCAAGCGGAATTAAAACTGCTTCCAAAACTTTTTTTAATAAAACAGTAGACTCACTTACAATTGATGAGTCGGCAATACTGGTTGGCATGGTAAATAATCCCTCCCTTTTTAACCCGGTGCGGTTTCCTGAAAGATGCATGGAAAGAAGAAATATAGTATTGTATTCCATGGTTGAAACCGGAGATCTAAGTAAGGCAGATTTTGACCTATATAAACAAAAACCAATTACACTGGATTTTAAAAGACAAGATCACAAAGCTGGAAACGGAACTTATTTCAGAGAATATTTGCGTCAATGGCTTGCTGATTGGGTAGAAGAAAATGAAAAACCCGACGGTGGGAAATGGGATATTTATAAAGATGGATTAAAGATCTACACAACTATCGATAGCCGTATGCAAAGTTATGCTGAACAGGCAACGAGTCAGTGGCTTACCAAATTACAAAAGGATTTTTATACTCACTGGAAAGGCAACAAATATGAACCCTGGGCATACCCATATAGTGGTCGCACAAATCCGGGATTAATTGATAATGCGGTTAAACAAAGCGAGCGTTATCGCAAAATGAAAAAATCAGGTAAAAGTGAAGAAGAAATAAATAAAGCGTTTCAGGTTAAGGACACCATGACCGTTTTTTCATGGTTTGCGAAAAATTATGATCTGGATACAGTAATGTCGCCATATGATTCCATCAAATATGTAAAGAAGATCCTCCAGCCCGGTTTTATGGCAATGGATCCACATACCGGTGAAATTAAAGCCTGGGTAGGCGGAGTTGATATGCGTTATTTTCAATTGGACCACGTAAAACCTGCCCAAGGCCGTCAGGTTGGTTCAACATTTAAACCATTTGTTTACACGGCAGCTATTGCTGATAAAGGATTTTCACCCTGTTATAAGATACCAAATCTTCCTGTCACCTTCGAGAAGGGTAAAAAATGGAGTCTTGTGAGCGATTGGACCCCTAAAAATTCGGATGGAAGTTATGGTGGTATGTTAACGCTTTCGCAGGGCCTTGGAAAATCAGTAAATACAGTAACGGCTTATTTATTGCGGGAGGTTGGAATTCAACCGGTTATTGATCTTGCACAAAATATGGGTATAGAATCAGAAATTCCATTTCAACCTTCCATTTGTTTGGGAACACCGGAAGTAACAGTTTATGAAATGACGGCAGCCTATTCGGCATATGCAAACAAAGGTGTTGCGGTTCGCCCTGTTTTTGTTTCGAGAATTGAAGATAAAAATGGCAATATAATAGCGGAATTTCCCGCAAAAAGAGTGGAAGTAATGCGCGAAGAAATTTCTGCGGTAATGTTGGAAATGATGAAATATGTGGTAAACAACGGAACCGGTCAAAGATTGCGTCGACAAGAATATGGTGGAATAACCTCTGAAGTGGCCGGTAAAACAGGAACTACCCAAGAAAATACAGATGGATGGTTCATGGGAATGGTTCCACAATTGGTTTGTGGTGTATGGGTTGGAGCTGATGATCCCGTAGTGCATTTCCGTTCCACTGCTTTAGGACAGGGTGCAAATATGGCTCTGCCTATTTACGGACTATTTATGAAACGGGTTTATGCAGATAAAGCGCTCGGTATTGATCCGGCAGCTAAATTTTCTCCCTTTGAAGGTACGCCTACAATAGAACTAAATTGTGGTAAATACAATTATAATCAGATCAACGAATATGAGGAGTTGATGGAGGGATATAATTAAAAAAAATTGAATTGCAATTTGTTATCCGTCTTCGGCAAATTTATAATTTCATTTTTCAACCCAAGAGACATTAGATATGTCCTCTGAAATTTAGTTCCTGTTAAGGAAATCACAACCAGTTATATTTGCATTAATGAATTTGGATCAATTCAATAATATTGAAATTACCCTTCCGTCAAAACCGGGAATATACCGATATTACGATAAGGAGAATAAAATATTATATGTAGGAAAAGCCAAAAATTTAAAAAAGCGGGTGAGCAGTTATTTTCAAAAGACCGATTACAGTGGACGAATTAAATTAATGGTGAAACAAATTGAAAAAATAGAATTTACTATTGTTAATTCAGAATCGGATGCATTTTTATTAGAAAATACATTAATTAAAAATCAGCAACCTAAATACAATGTAAATTTAAAGGACGATAAAACATACCCATATATCGTAATAAAAAATGAACGATTTCCCAGAATATTTTTTACCCGCAAAAGGATAGAAGATGGTTCACAATACCTCGGGCCATTCACCTCAAAAGGAAAAGTACGATCCATTTTTGAATTCATAAAATCCGTTTTTCCCATTCGCACATGCAATTATGTTTTATCGGAAACAAATATTAAAAATCACAAATTCAAGATTTGTCTTGAATATCATTTAGGAAATTGCAAGGGACCATGTGAGGGATTGATGACTGAAAAAGAATACATGGATAATGTTCAAAATATTGTCAATATTCTGAAAGGCAATTTGAGTTTTGTAAAAAGCAGCTTTAAACAAAAAATGCAACAACATGCAGAGCTATTGGAATTTGAGGCTGCAGAAGAATTAAACAAAAAGCTTGCGAGTATAGAGGACTATCAGGGCAGAAGTACAGTGGTTAACACAAGTATCGACAATGTAGATGTTTTTAGTATTGCGGATGCAGGAAATTTTGCCGTAATAGGATATCTCAAAATAATGCAGGGTATGGTAACTCAGGCCAAAACACTGGAGCTCATTAAAAAACTGGATGAATCGAAGGAGGAATTATTAAGTATTGCAATTACTGAATTACGTTTACAATTCCATAGTGATGCAAAAGAAATAATTGTACCACTAAAATCAGAATTAAGTGATGACTCCATACTTCAAACAATTCCGCTGGCGGGTGAAAAAAAGAAATTGCTCGATCTCGCATTTAAAAATGCTTTGTATGTCAGGGAAGAAAGGGAAGCAGGAAAAGAAAAACGCGATGCGAAAAATAAAAATACACGCATTCTTGAAACCATTAAAAATGACTTCAAATTAACTACCCTTCCTTACCACATTGAATGTTTTGATAATTCAAATATACAGGGAACAAATCCAGTAGCAAGTATGGTTTGTTTTAAAAATGCAAGACCAAGCAAAAAAGATTATCGTCATTTTAATATTAAAACAGTTATTGGCCCCGATGATTTTGCGAGTATGCATGAGATCGTTTTCAGAAGGTATAAACGCAAGCTGGAGGAGGCAACACCGCTTCCGCAATTAATAGTGGTGGATGGCGGCAAAGGACAATTGTCGGCAGCTGTTGATGCGTTGAAAGAATTAAATATTTATGGAATGGTTGCAATTTGTTCTATTGCAAAAAAGTTGGAAGAAATATATTTTCCTGATGATCAAACTCCTTTATATATCAATAAAAAAAGTGAGAGTTTGAAAGTTATTCAACAAATGCGCGATGAAGCGCATCGTTTTGCAATTACGTTTCATCGTTTAAAAAGAAGTAATGCTGCAATTACTTCTGAACTTGATAATATTAAAGGAATAGGAGATAAAGCAAAGGCATCTTTGATGAAAGAATTTAAATCTGTGAAACGAATTAAAAATACTCCGGTGGAAGAACTTGTTAAAGTTGTGGGGAAGGCTAAGGCGGAGTTGATTAATAATTATTTTAATCCCGAGGTTCTGCCTCTGAAGTGAGGAGAAAGGAGTGAGGAGTAAGGAGTTTAAATTTCTTGCGAAATTTTTATTTAATATGTGATTTAACCAAATCTAAATCTAAAGATTTTTTCCTCCGAGGGAAATGAATTTTCTATCGAAATTCAAGAAAGTCTAGAGTTCTGTGATTTCTTTGATTGAAAGGTCTTCTGGGAGAGTATTGAGGCTTTCGCTTTTAGCGAAGGTCTCAATAATGGTACAAATCAAAATAAAAGA
>JAYSYX010000050.1:0-15008 GCA_043727235.1 Bacteroidota bacterium | reverse complement strand
ACGCAATGCATTGCGTCTCTACAATTAAACAAATTTTCAAGATCACGGAGTAAAATCATTCGGCTCATGTAAATCCAACTCAATTCCCGACCGACCTGGTCTTTTAAGGAGGCATTACTCATTTGGTGAGTCGTGAGTTTTAATCCGTGCAGGATCACACTCATTACTCATTACTCATTCCAGATCCTTGATCGCATCTTCTATGTTCGAAAATTTAAATTTATAGCCTGCGTTAATTATTTTTTCGCCGCTTATTCTTTGCGAATTTAAAACTGCATTACTCATTTCGCCTAAAACCAATTTTAATCCGAAAGCAGGAACCGGTATTATTACCTGAAACCCTTTTGCATATTTTTTTACCGATTGAATCAAATATTTTTGAGAGACAGGATTTGGTGCAACAGCATTAAATGTTCCGTTGAGTTCATTTTGTATAACAAATAAAAAAATACCGCAAACATCTTCAATGTGTACCCACGAATAAATTTGAAGTCCGTTTCCCAATAATGGCAATATTCCGAAAGCTTTGGTTTGTATCAATTCTTTATAAGCTCCGCCTTTCTCCGATAAAACTATTCCGATGCGAAGAGTGGCAAGTTTAAGTGGAATTTCTGTGAATTTTCCTGTAGCATTTTCCCATAAAGCAACCGATTCACTAAGAAAACCTGTTCCGGTTTTGTTTTCTTCATCGAGAAAAATCTTACTGTTGGCTTCATAAAATCCTATAGCCGAAGCGCAAATAACTTTTTTAATTTGATTGGGAAATTCCCGGAGTTTTTTTATTAAAAGTTCCGTGCTTTGGGTCCGGCTTTCAATAATTATTTTTTTTCGGGATGATGTCCATCTTTTATCGGCAATCCCTTCACCTGCTAAATGTACAATAATGTCCACCCCTAAAAAGGCCTCTGCATCAATAAAACCAGTATCAATATCCCATAAAAAAACTGTAACACCCGGTACCGTTTTTTTTGTCCTGCTAAGCCAGTTTATTTGATATCCCTTAGCCACTAAAATTTCGGTCAGATTGCGTCCAATTAAACCCGAACCACCAGTTATCAGAATCTTTTGCATGTTAAAAAAATTATTAATTACAAGCAATAATACAATTTAACAGCGTTAAGGTTTAAAAAATGAAGCAAATTCGTTTACTTTGGTGGTTCAAGTAAAACATGTGTCATGAAAATAGTTTATTTGTCAAGGATCACTCTTTTAATTTTCACAGCAGCCATATTTACTTCCTGTGGCAATAACAAAAAAAGTGGTGAGGCCGAAACTGTAGGTTTCACAGATATGGTAAAATATATTTTATTGCCTGACACTGACAGCATTTTGCCGGAATGGAGCAAAGAAAATGTTGTGGTGAATCACTGGGTAGGCGATCCGGATAATTTGCACCCCACCAACGGAGGAACAGCACCACGCAGCTGGGTATTACAATATACCAGCAACTATATTTTGAGAAATGATATTATAAATCTTGGCATTTGTCCCGACCTTGCTGTTTCCATGCCTAAAATTTCTGAAGATAATTTAAGTTATACCTATACATTAAGAAAGGATGCCACCTGGGACAATGGTGAACAGATAACTGCAGATGATGCAATATTTATGCTCAAGGCAAATAAGTGTCCCTTAACAAATAATCCTTCATTAAAATCATATTTCGAAAATATAAAAACCGTAATTCCTGATCCGCAAGATAAATTTTCTTTTACCATTGTAATGAAAAAAGAATATATTCTGAATGTTGCTTTCTTAACAGATTTCCCGATAATTCAGCGCAGTTATTACGACCCTCAAAACATTCTTTCCCAATACACCTTTGAACAATTTAACGACAGCACATTTAATGCCGATGCCGAACAAAAATTAACAGCCTGGGCAAACAACTTTAATGATCCGAAATATGGAAGTGATCTTAATTTTTTAAATACTTCAGGTCCCTACAAAGTATCGGAATGGACTCCTGGGCAAACATTAACATTGGAACGCAAAAAAAATCACTGGACACAAAAACTTGCCAACCAAAATGCATATGAAACTTCATATCCTGAAAAAATTATATTCAAATTAGACGGAGATCCCAATTCTCAAAAACTGGAGATCAGAGCACAAACATTTGATGCCTCTACCTGGCTGCCAACTTCCTCTGTACTGGAATTAATGCAGGAACCCGATTTCAATAAAAATTATAATATTCAGTTTACCGATAATTTCAGTTTTAATTATATCGGCATGAATATGAAACCTGATGGCACTACGCATAAAAAATTCTTTACCGATGCTAAGGTGAGACGAGCAATGGCTTATTTAATTCCGGTGGATGATATAATTCGGGTGGTATCATTCGGATATGCAAAAAGACAAAACGGAACCGTTTCTCCATTAAAACCGGAATATAATGAAGACTTACCCTTAATTCCTTTTGACGTGGAAGCTGCAAAAAAATTGCTCGACGAAGCGGGCTGGAAAGATAGCGACGGAAATAATATTCGTGATAAGGAAATTGACGGCGAAAAAATTCAAATGGAAATAGAATTTAAATTTCAGTCGGGACAAAAATTTGTTGTTGATATGGTTAATATGGTTGTTGAAGCAGCATATATGGCAGGTATCGTATTAATTCCAATTCCTGTGCAAGCCAATACTCTGAAGGAACAACTTAGAAAACATGATTTTGACATTTATGTCAGTGCTTGGTCGTCGGGTTCATTTCCTGAGGATTATACACAAATTTGGCATACTTCCTCCTATATATCAGGTGGTTCTAATTATGTGGGATTTGGAAATGCAGAAACGGATGCTCTTATCGATTCGATTAAATATACCATTGATGATACAAAACGGATCCCTATGGTGAAAGAATTGCAAAAAATAATTTACGAGGAGCAGCCCTATATTATTCTTTATTCCACATCTAAAAAGAATATACTACATAAACGCTTTGGCAATCAATATATGGTTTTCGACAGACCCGGGGTTATTTTGAATAATTTGAGATTATTGTCATTATATGGAATGCAAACAGGAGTATCAAATAAAGATACCGATATGTAATTGGTTCTTTGCTCCTTATTTCCAACAGTTAATGTATTTTTACTTCTGGTTCAACCAACTAAGTGATGGGTAAATATATTCTAAAACGAATTTTGTTTTTTATTCCCACACTTATTATTATTTCCCTTCTTGCTTTTGTTATAAGCATAAATGCGCCGGGTGATCCTTTAGACCGTATGGTTTCTGCCAGAGAATCGGGAGGAGAAATAGGAATGCAACAAAACAATACGCAAAAGGAAGAGGACAGATGGCGTAAAAAACTCGGTCTTGATCTTCCGGTATTTTATTTCAGTATCAGCACATTATCAACTCCCGATACCTTATATAAAATTTACAATGAAAATGAACGCGATGCATTAAAACGTCTACTGCGGGAACACGGAAATTGGTCTGCAATCTCTGAATATTACAGATCATTAAAGGATCTGGAACTGGCAATAAATAAAATTACACCCGATTCTTCCGAGTTAGCTGTATTCGGGAAAAATGTTATGCAGGACAGTATCAATAATTTTAAAATTGAGGTGAGTAATTTAAAGGTTAGTTACAGTGATAAACTTATTTCTCTAAAATTAAATTACCTGAAAAAAAATGCAGAAGAACTTCCGTTTCTCGAAGAGTTGAGAGAAAAAATAAAATCGACGGAAGGGAGTTATCTGGCAATAAAAACACAGGCCACAAAATATAAAAATTATATTCCTGCCATCAATTTTTATAAAAATAACCAATATCACCGCTGGATATTCGGCGACGGAAACTGGCTTACCGGCAAGGGAAGTGTGAATTGTGAGGGGTTGATACGCGGTGATTTTGGATACTCGTATGAAACAAAATTAAAAGTATCGGATATCATTTCTGAACGTATGAAATGGTCGTTATTTTTTACATTGATATCCATTTTTTTAGCTTATCTCATAAGCCTTCCAATTGGATTAAAGGCTGCTGCAAATAAAAATTCCTTATTCGACAGAACTTCTTCCGTTGTACTTTTTGTATTGTATTCCATGCCTACATTTTGGGTGGCGACTTTGTTGTTGATGGGATTTGCCAATACGGAGGCACTTTCTGTTTTTCCAGCATCGGGAATTCAACCCTTAACCGGAATACCTGAAGGTGCAAATTTTTTAGAAGTGATTCGATTGCGTTTGCCGTATTTAATTTTACCTACCATTGCCTATACCTATTCACAACTCGCATTTTTGAGCAGAATTACACGCGTTTCGGCGCTGGAAATAATTTCGCAGGATTATATTCGTACCGCCAGAGCAAAAGGATTATCAGATGGAAAAGTTTTATACAAACACGTTTTCAGAAATACACTTTTGCCTATCATCACCGTATTTTCCAATATATTTCCTTTGGCGATAAGTGGTTCGGTAATTTTAGAAACAATATTTACCATTCCCGGTATGGGACAACAAATATTTCATGCCATACAAACAAACGATTATCCAATAATAATTGACGTATTTACTTTGACCGGAATTTTAACACTGGTGGGTTATTTGATTGCTGATATTTTATATGCAATTGCCGACCCGAGAATTTCCTATTCAAACACGCGATGAAAAAACATTTAAGGCAAAATGAATTTAGCTTTCGCACTTATGCTTGGAAACAATTTAAGCATAATAAGCCTGCGTATGTTTCATTGTATATATTGATATTTCTTGCAATAATTGCAATTCTGGCACCAATACTCGCAAATCAAAAACCACTTTATATTAAATATGAAGGGCAAGGATATTTTCCGGCATTTTCCTTTAAAAACAATTATGCCATAACAAAAAGCGATGGCACAACTGAAAATATTCAAATGGATATCGCCGACTGGAAACAAATGGACCTTGAAAAGGTTATCTGGGCTCCCGTACCTTATTCACCCGGCAAAACTGATTTGCTTAATACGGGATACAAAGGCCCGGGTGATATACAATTTTTTAAGGATGCCGACGGTCAGGTTATTGAAATGCCAAAAAGGTTTAGACATGTTTTAGGAACCGGAAGTTTGGGAGATGATCTGATGGCGGGACTTATTCACGGTGCAAGGGTATCGCTTACAATTGGTTTTATTTCCATGACAATCGCGGCTATAATTGGTTTATTATTAGGAGCAGTTGCCGGATATTTCGGTGATAACAGACTGATCACAACAAGAGGAAAATTCTGGTCAGTGGTGATCGGTATCTTTGTTGGTTGGTTTTATGCATTTCAAACCAGACAATTCATTTTACAGGACGCAATTTATGCTTCAGGATTTAACTTTTTATTACAATTATTTTTAAGCATTCTGATCTTTGCTTTCATAATTATAGTGTTTTTATTAGTTGGAAAATTTGTGGGGAAATTGCCCTTTTTAAGTAAACGAATGTTTATTCCAGCCGATTCAATTATTTCAAGAACTATTGAAATATTTTATGCGATGCCGACATTTATTTTAATACTTACCATAGCTGCCATCGCGCGTCCATCTTTAACAAATCTTATGGTGATAATAGGATTAACATCGTGGACCGGAATTGCCCGTTTAACCAGAGCAGAATTTTTGCGTATCCGCAATTTAGAATATATTCAGGCTGCGCGTTCGCTTGGATTTTCTGAATTAAATATCATTGCTAAACACGCCTTGCCTAATGGTATTGCTCCGGCTTTGGTTTCCATCGCCTTTGGAATAGCCTCCGCTATTTTGATAGAATCCAGTTTGTCCTTTCTCGGCATCGGAGTTCCATCCGATCTTGTTACCTGGGGTTCACTGGTAAGCGACGGTCGCGAAAAATTCAGTGCATGGTGGCTGGTGCTCTTTCCGGGATTGGCAATTTTTGTTACAGTTACCGTTTATAATCTGATTGGAGAAGGTCTTCGCGATGCATTGGATCCAAAACAAAAAAAATAGCCTCGTTAAAGACTGCACTTATTATTACCGTAGTTTTACTCAACTAACGCAACAAAAAACAGCCCTAAACGTTTTTTATGTAATTTTGATACATTGATAAATGTCTTGATCAGGACAAAATAAAATATGAAATTGTGAATAGATCTGCTGTAAGGTATTGTTGTTTTATGTTTTTGTTTCTTCCTGCAATAATGCAGGCACAAAAAATATTTATATCTGATCCCCAGAAAATCAGCACTGAACTTGTGGGATATAATATACTCGGCAAGAATAAGAATGGGGATGTATTGGTATATAAAAAATATCGATTTGAGGATGAAATAGATATTTATGATAAACAAATGACCTTCAAACGCAAAAAAGAGATCACCATAAAAACAATGGATTACGAGTCGGTGGAAGTTTATAAAAGCGGAGAAAAGCTTTACCATTTTTACACTTATAAGGAAAATAAAAACAATTTTCTCGCAGTGCAGTTATTTAATGAGGAAGTAGAAAAAAAAGGAGAACCCATTATTCTTGATTCCACTTCATTGAAACTGGGAGAAAATTTTTCTGAATTTAAAATTATCAGATCAAAAAATAATGCTTATTTTCTGATTTACAAATATGAATTCAGCGCAGGACGAATAGATAAACTATTTTCGCTGGTGATAAACGGTGAAGCTGCAGTGTTACAAAAAAACGACATCAATTTACCCGATGAAAACTACAGTCCCATTCTCATTAAAGAGGTAGTTACAGATAACGGTATTCCCATTTTTCTTTTTGAAAATGATGAATTTAATTGTAAAAAAGATAAAACGGCAATACAATATTCTTTTGTATTACCAAAACAAGGTGCTTTAGTTTTATATACAGATATTACCAGCAACGACTTTTGTCTGGATGAAATGAATTATGCCATTGATAATTCCTCAGGAAATATTATCGGTATCAGTTTTTTAAAAGAAGATAATAAAGATTATATGGTTGGATATAATTATATGGTAATTGATCCTTCATCCTCCTCTATAAATTTAAAACACAATTATATTTTTCCACAGGAAACACTTGATGAAATTGCGGGACTTGCTACAGAAAAAGCAATAAAAAATTTACCGGTATATCAGATCGGAAACATAGTGCCACGTGCTGATGGCGGCGCTTTACTTGTTGCCGAATATTACGATAAAACAGTAGAGAGTTACGAATACACCAATTACGATCCATACTACGGATACAGAACTTCAACACGCCAGGTGGAATTTTATGAATATGATGATATTTTATTATTTTCAATCAAACCCGACGGAACCCCCGACTGGAACAATGTTATAAGAAAAAAGCAGATAAGTCGTGAGGACAGAGGAGTTAATTCATCATATGCGATGATAAACAGTAAACAACAGATCACCTTTATTTTTAATGAGGATGTAGAACAGAATTCCAATGTATTACAATATGAGATGGAAGCAGACGGATCACTCGACAGGAAAAGTATTTTTAATGCAAATCAGCAGGAAGTTCAGTTACGACCTTCCTCAGCAGAGCAGGTTTCCTACAATGAAATTATAATTCCGAGTATTTATAAAAAAACATTATCATTTGTAAAATTACAACTTTAATTATCCCTTGTGCTGCGGCTTTTCCAATCCTCTAATCCTATCTCTCTTTTATTGCTCATTATTTATGCTGCAGCAATAAATCTTAATTTTTTTTTAGTTGGTTCAGATGCCCTGGAAACGAATTATTATTTTATTGGCGATATCGTATTTAACCAATGGTTGCATCTCGACAAAATTCCTCAATTAATCGTTTCATTTTTTAATCTGGCATGTATAGTTACACAAGCAGTACTGATAAGCATGTTGATGCAGGGAAGTAAGGTAAATACAAAACCATCTCTAATTCCGGCATTGGTTTTTATTTTATTGTGTAGTTTTTTTCCAGACATTTTGCTAAATACACCTGCTATTCTCAGTGGATTTTTTATAATCTGGATATTATTTAAAATTTTCAGCGCTTACAATAAACCAAAGGCCGATACTATTTATTTTGATACCGGATTACTGAATGGCTTTGTTTCTCTTTTATTTTTTCCCGCCCTGGTTTACAGCTTATACAGTTTATTGGCGATAATCCGCATGCGTTCCATCACAGTTCGGGAATTTATTTTATATCTCTCCGGATTTATCGTGATCTATTTTCTGGTAGCCACAGCATTTTTCTGGTTTGATCTTTTGCAGATGTTTTGGGAGAAACAATTCAAGCTGATTCCCGACCTCACTAATATCGCCTCATTTTTCAGCAGTATTATCATCATAAAATTGATCCTGATTGGAATTGGACTTTTGATATCGCTGGTATTCTACAGCAATAAATTTTCTACTAACCTCATTCAGGTAAGAAAATATCTCGGTTCCTTTGTTTCCTTTTTTCTTTTCGGGATAGTGGCCTTTCTATTAAACTCCAATGCCGATGCAGGAGGACTCTACTTTTTGCTGATGGGTACTTCCTTTTTTATCAGTTATTATTTTTTTCATTCCAAACAGCGCATGACACCCGAAATTATGCATATTACACTTTTGGGTGCTACAATCCTGTTTCAATATATTAACTTTACAGCTTAACTCTACAAAAAATGAGATTTGGTGTTGTTACTTTTCCGGGCTCCAATTGCGATCAGGATCTGATCCATGTTTTGCGCAATGTAATGGGCTGTGAGGTAATAGAATTGTTTCACAAACAAAAGGATCTGGGCGGATTGACCACAAAGGATTGCATCATGCTTCCGGGGGGCTTTTCATACGGAGATGCATTAAGGACCGGTTCCATAGCTCGCTTTTCACCCATTATGCAGGCAGTTATCAAACATTGTAATGAGGGAGGATTTGCCTGGGGAATCTGTAATGGGTTTCAGATCTTATGTGAAGCAGGGCTTTTGCCAGGGGTTTTATTGGAAAACAACAATCAGCAATTCATCTGCAAAAATATTTTTCTAACTGCAGAAAATACCGCAAGCAGGATAAACCGCTACGTTCCTCAGCACCACGCACTCAAAATACCGATAGCTCATGGAGAAGGCAGATTTTATGCCGAAGAAAATGTTCTTCAGGAAATAATGGAAAATGATCAGGTTTTGTTCCGCTATTGTGATGAACACGGCAATGTTACGGAGGCTTCAAATCCCAACGGTTCACTTTATAATATTGCAGGTATTTGCAATAAGGATCGCAATGTTTTTGGTATGATGCCACATCCGGAAAGAGCAAGTGAGGAAATTCTGGGAAACACCGATGGAAGAATGATCTTTGAGTCTTTTTTGGCTAAAGTCGCATCTTCTGCAACAATTTAATAACCTTTAACAGTAAAAAAACTGTCACAGAGCAATTTTACGAACTGTCGGGAAGCCCAATTCGTTACTTTTGCAACGAAAATCTCTAACATAATGGGAAAAAAGTTTTTTCAGTTAGTATTATTAATCTTATTCGCATTTCAGACCAATGCCCAATTATTAAAACCTGTTAAATGGGAAACCTCTGTAACACCGAGCGGTGTTGTAAATGAGTATATTCTCATTTTTGTTGCAGCAATTGATGAGGGTTGGAAAGTGTATTCTCATGATGTGCCGCAAGATGGTCCCATACCTACCTCATTGATATTTGATGAATTACCAGAAGGAATAGAATTGATAGGTGAAATGACGGAGCTTGGAAGAAAAGAGGAGGAAGTGGAGCCCCTTTTTCAGAATCAGGTCATAAAATTTTATCATAAAAAACTTGTACTCAAACAAACGGTTAAGGTTAGCAAAAATGTTACCCTTACAGGGTATATCGATTTTATGAGTTGTGATGATAAACAATGCATGGCGTTTTCGCACGACTTTAGTTTTGATCTTACGGCGAGCACAAATCTATATACCGGGGAGAACAATACCGATTATTCCAAAATAAAGGATCCCGTTACCTGGAAGATCAGTACGGAAAAAATTAATGATAATGAATATTGGTTAAAATTTAATGCTACCATTGCTCCCACCTGGAAATTATATTCTCAGGACTCACCTGAAGATGGGGCGCAACCTATGGAATTTATTTTTGAAAATGCAGGGAAAAACTTTCAGTTGATCGGCAAGGCAGAAGAGATTGGAAAAGCAGAAAATAAGCCCGAACCCTTATTTAAAAACAAGATAACAAAATATTATCACGATAAACTGGAAGTTCGCCAGAGAATAAAGGTTGATTCGGCGAATGCAACCATTATAGGATACATTGATTTTCAAACCTGTGATGCAATACAATGTAAATTCGGAATAAAAGATTTTACATTTAAATTGAGTGGAGGCGCTATCATTGAGGTAATTGACACTGAAACCGGAGCTTTAGAAATACCAGCAAATATATTCGGAAATTTTGCGGTGGATACTTCCTATGCACGCCAGGCTCAATGCGATCCTGTAGCCGATCAGGAGATTACCAATGCAAATAATAAAGGTTTATTCAGCACTTTTATTTTAGGATTTATCGGAGGGTTAATTGGATTGTTAATGCCATGTACTTTCCCGATGATACCATTTACGATCTCCTTTTTTACAAAAAGATCAACCAACAGAAGAAAGGGAATTTTTGAAGCTTCCTTTTATGGTTTCAGTATTATTTTAGTTTATTTTCTGGTATCACTACCCTTTTTATTATTCGGATTATCAGGTGATGCATTAAATGCTTTCTCTACAAATAATGTAGTGAATATGGTTTTCTTTTTTGTTTTCATTTTATTTGCCTTATCACTTTTCGGATTATTTGAAATTAAATTACCCGCCAAATGGGCAAATAAAACCGACAGCGCATCTGATGTTGGAGGATTACTCGGTATTTTTTTCATGGCAGTTACCTTGTGTATTGTTTCCTTTTCCTGTACCGGACCTATATTAGGATCATTGCTTGCAAATAGTTTAAAAGGTGGTGGAGCTGCATTAAGTGCGGGCATGGTTGGATTCGGAACTGCGTTTGCTTTGGCATTTACATTACTGGCATTATTTCCGCAGCTCTTAAATAAATTACCGAAAAGCGGTGGTTGGTTAAATGAAGTGAAAATTGTTTTTGCATTTATTGAACTTGCATTCGCCATTAAATTTTTATCGAATGTAGATCTTGCATATCACTGGGGAATTTTAAAACGAGAAATATTTTTAGGATTGTGGGCTTTATTTTCCCTGCTTACTTTTTTATATCTTATTGGTGTTATTCGTTTTCCGCACGACGATAAAAAAGTAAAGTTCAGTTTAGGAAGAGGGATCTTTTCTGCAATTTTTTTAGCTCTTACACTTTATTTTGCAAGTGGCTTGCAAAAGGGTAAAAATCTCGCTTTAATAAGTGGATTTACTCCGCCAATGTTTTACAGTTTGTACCACTACGATAACGAATGTCCTCTGGCATTAAATTGTTTTCACGATATGGACGAAGCAGTTGCCTATGCAAAGGAAGTGAACAAACCCATCATGATAGATTTCACCGGATGGGCATGTGTAAATTGTAGAAAAATGGAAGAACATGTATGGCCAAATGAGGAGATATATAAATTAATTAATGAAGAATATGTTCTCGTAAGTTTATATGTAGACGATAAAATTCCATTGCGTTTAGAAGATCAATATATTTCCTCTCACACCGGAAATAAAGTGCGCAGTATTGGCAACAAATGGAGCGACTTCCAGGCACGTGAATTTAATACTAACTCTCAACCTTATTACGTATTAATTGCCCCCGACGGCAAGGTATTAAATCAACCACGCGGTTTTACTCCCGATGAAGAGGAGTATCAGGGTTTTTTGGAGTGCGGGATAGAAACTTTTAGGGGAATTGGGGTTGTGGCGGAGAAGTGATGGAGATAATTTATTCCATTTTTAGATATTAAAAGGTAGATTTGAAAAATAGCTTTTCTCTAATCATTCTATTTTGGAAGGATTGGAGAAGTTTATTGTGAAAAACTTCTCAAATAAACTAGTTATAGCCAATGGTTTACTTAAACATCCCCCATACCCAAAGTGCAAACTTACCCAGACGAATTTCATTTGCCTGCCTAAATAAACGTAGACGACGATGAAGTTAAATTACTTTGAATAAACAATTTTATTTACACTACTTTAATTCATTAAAATGAAAAATACATCAAAAAACGAAACCATTGGTGGTAAAACTACACTATTGGTAATACTCATTATTTCACTTGCATTAGCCTTTGCAAGTAGCAATACAGAACTGGTTTTACGCCGCGAAATAACAAGCGATTTGTCGACAAATATAACCGAAGCCATTATGCCTGATTCAATTTTAGAGGACACAAGTGAGATTGCAGAAGAATTCCATTTAGGGGACACAATTGAAATATTAATTGATGGTCAAGACTCTTTATTTATTTTGTACGAAGACAGTGCCTATGCATCATCAGATACAATATCTGATACATCAGTAATCGAATTTCGGGCTTTTGATCCCACAAAGGATATTACAATAATTCCCGGCGGATATATCAAGGAAGTAATACAGGGATTATTTGGAGTGCATATAGAAGGCATGTTCACACCTAAACACATGCCTCAAGATGAAGACAACATAAACTACTTTGTTCCTGATGATTTTGATAATGCATGGTCATGGCTAGCAGATCTAAAACCTCGTGTTTTGAGATTTCCAGGTGGTGCAAGCAGCCGATGGATGCATCTTCTTCCTTATGATACAAATGGTGATGATATTGATGATAAATTCCCTATAGGATATGGGTATGATCTTGAAGAAATTATCAGGTATTATGATGTTATGAACGAGACAGATGATGATTTACCAAATAATATTCAGGCAGATGACCCTGATTACATGGAATGGATCATTGATGATCTTGATATTGATAGCGATATTGATGTATTTGATCTGGACATAAATGGTGAATGTGATCACTGTCACGAGTGGATGGATGTTAACTACCAAGGTAATCTTGAAACCGCTGCAAAGGATTATTTTCAGCAGGAAAACGACTTGCCACTGCTGGATCAACAACAATTATATATAGATCAGTTTATTGCACTTGTTGATTATATTCAAAATCGGGAAGGATATACAATCGAAGTAATTATTGATTTAAATGTAATAAGTGAATCGGCAACTCAGTGTCGGCGAATTATTGACTATTTGCAAAACTCAGCCCCGATAGTGGAAGGTGGCAATGGCGTTACAAGCATCAATATTGCCGGAGTAGAAATGGGAAATGAATGTAACCTTAAATGGGCACAGGACATTATGGGATTTAATGAATTTGATGATTATTGGTATTTTATTAATGGAAAAGGGTTAGGTGATATTGCAGGTGATTATTTTTCAGAAGATTATAGGGATAACTGGATAACTCCCTATTACGAATATGTTTTTAATGAAACCTTCCAAGACGATCATGATTTTATTGGTGAATTTAAGAATGATCCATTATTTGAATGCAAAGTTGGTATTCCTGCAGCAAATCTAAAGGCGGCGCCCCCAATTATTATGCATTGCGCACCGAAGCTGATTTGTCTACAGCTTGGAATGAAAAAATGGTAGAAGACCACTATGATGATTATATCACTGTTGATGGTAAAAACCGTTATTTATTTGATGCAGTAATTCTGCATCCATATTATGAACCAAATGACAACTGGAATAATATTGCAATTAATCATTATTGTGATGACTATTATCCGAATACCGGTGCTCCCGATTGCGATCATTACATTTGTTCTATCCCGCCAGGTGCAAGTCTTTGGCAATACGGAACTTATGATGAACGATTACGAGCCCCTTACGAAAAAATTTTAGGTTTGGGTTCCAATGAATTTGGAAATTTTAAACAATTTATTCGAAACCGATATGCTCAGTCATATGACCAACAAAATATTGAATTACAGTTTTATTTGGAAGGCCCCTCGAAAAAAGAATTATGGACAACCGAATGGAATTTAAAGGATAAAAACCATGCTTATCTTGATGACTCGTATGAGCAAGATAAACTGACTTCCTATTGCAATAGCTTTGCCCATGGGCTGCTGATACAGGAGTGGTTTTTAAAAGATATCAAACACAATTCATCATCGGGTTACAGACAGGGTTTTCACACCTATTCAACTTTTCACAATTATGGTGGTGGCGCATATTATGCAATGATGTTGCATGCAGATAACGGTGATCGGCTCAATCACAAGGATCCTTTAGGCGTGTTGGATCCATTACCTGCTCCTCCTGCAGGGCAATTGCTTTGGTTAAAACGTACAATGTATCACACTTTTGATTTGCTCAGTGAGATCAGTATCAACAATTTAGTTTATTTGCCTTCCAATTTTTCTCTGTATGCACATAATTCCAATATTCAACCTACTGTTTTTATTGATCTTGTGAATAACAAATTGTATATTTACTATTCGAACATGAAGGATGAAACACAAAGTTATGTTGTGAAATTGGGGCATTTGGATTTATTGTATCCCGAGGCTGCAATTATCGGATACGGATCTGCCAGTATTTTTAATGTGGATGCAGAAAGGCCTTATTCAAGTAGCGGTAGAAGCTTCTTATATACAATGAATACTTGTTATAACGATGTAGACCCACTTCACCCATTTGACATACAATATATTACAGGACCAACAGCAAATATATCTGAAATAACAGGTTTGACCGGTGGATCGATTGGAGTAACTGTTCCGGCAAATTCTTTTGGGTATTATGTAATTCCGATATATACCGCACCGCGTGAGGGAGTGGTTTTAACGGATGACCAAATAACTATTTATCCAAATCCCGCATCCTCCGCATTTACTCTTTCCTGCACATTGCCTGAAATAATGGTAAATGAATTTATCGTAGACATTTATGACTTAAATGGCATATTTGTTTCTAGCAAAGTAGTTGCACAAAATGAGAATGTAAACGTTGCTGAATTACCCTCAGGAATATACATGATCGCAATCAGCAATAAACAAAAATCATTTTCCATCACAAAAAAATTAATAAAAATCAACTGATGAAAATGAATAAATTTACAATACAGAAAT
>JAYSYX010000049.1:0-2190 GCA_043727235.1 Bacteroidota bacterium | reverse complement strand
ATTATAAAACTATAAGAAACTGTATTAAAAAACCAAGTTAATACTATGCGGACTTCTCAAATGAAAATATCCACTCCCCAAATTTTAGCATTGACCCTTTTGATTTCTTGTCTTGGCAAATAAAATAATTGAGAATTGAGAAGTAACCTTAGTTTAGATTAGTAAATTTTATTAGTAAGAAAAAGCTTTCAGAAGGTCGTAAAATTTTCAATCAAATAAGCGGTCTCTTTTTAACCTTACCACCTCTTCCTTCCTTTTTTCTTCCTTAGACGCTTCCCCTTCGAATCTTCTCCCTTCGAATCTTCGATTCTTTACTTATTCCTTGTCACCCACGCATCTTTAATGCCTGTATCACCAATAAAAATTTCACGGAAACTGGCAGGTGAAATGTTATCCGGAATTGCTATTGCAGCTAATTGGTATTTACCCCAGGGTTTTATATATCCGGTGTAGCCTTTGGATTGAATTTTTTTAAGAATAATTTCCACTTGGGCAGCAGAATAATAAGAACCGGCAACTAAAATATATTTATTTGCATTCTTAATAATGGGAGTCGGATTTGTTTTTACCTCTGATGTTTTTAATTCTACCGGAGAAGCAATTACTGGTTTACCGGTTAGCATATCTGTTTTTCTGAAATATACGATTCCGGGATTTATCTCAAACTTAACAGGTTCGTATTTTTCAAGCAAATAAGTGTTTTTTGTAAATATTTTTTTCATCCCGAAAATTTCAGCATAATCGAAACCATTCATGCTCGTTTGAATAAAAATTTGCATGGTTAACATGGTTAACAACAGAACAGCCGCAATTGGCAATAAAGCATCGGAAAAAGACCTTTTTTTACGCGATTTCGCAATTGTTATAGCTTTCAGCGGTTTTACCTCAAAGGATTTTTGCTCCCTTGCAATTGGTTGTGCAGTAAAGGAATAAAGTCCATAACTCTGCAATAAAAAATTTTGAGAGTTGTCGGGAAGAAACTGAATGTTTTTTTCTACATCCAGGGTTAATCGCCCAATTCCGGCGAGTTTTACAGGTTTATGTTCATATAGAGCCTCCTTGATCTTTATAACGAATTCCGCGATCAAAGCCTCTGCTTGTTTTATGGATACCTGCTCTTCAGTAGCAATCGTATTGGTAAGTAAACCGTCGCTGGAAGTCAGATTTACATTAAAGGCAACAGATTTTGAGGGACTATTAAAAATAAAGGAGGTTGGATGCACCTTTGCAGGTTGATAATTGGTTACAAAACCCCCAAAACCAGGCACAATCACGTAATTGTGATCATGTAACAACTTTACAATATGTTGGGTAATCTTCTGCACCGGCGTCTTTAACCACAAATATCGGCTGCTATTGAATCAAAAACGGGAGAAGAAATCCACCGAATGTTTAAAACGTAAAGGAAATACCTGCTAAAGCCTGAATACCATACGAGGGGTAATTGTAATAACGTTGATATTTAAAGGAAGCCATATTGTTCACATTCACAAAAATGTTAAAGTATTTGGAGTACATGTAATTTGCCCCAAGGTTAAAATCCACCACGCCGTTTATCTGTTCTTCAACATTTCCCGGAAGTAAGGCAAAGGATTTTCCAAGTCCAAAAATGTCTACATTCATATTCAACTTTTTATTAAAGCGATACATTCCACTTAATGTCCATTCAAGAGTCGGGCGATGATAGGGCGTATCAAACATTTTGATCTCCGAAAAAGTAAATGCATTAACCGAACCTGTAAATCTGAATTTATCCGTATTAAAATAACTGAGTTCTAAATTTCCTCCCCAAATTGTAGCATCACTGTATTCAACATTAAATCTTGACATGTCTGTGCTATCGTTAATATAAAATGGAAGGTCCTTTGCTGACTTTTGATACCCTTTTACGCTGAAAGAAAAATTGCCATTGGTAGAACCACGCAATCCGGCAAAAATTTCCTGAATAGGTGAATTTATATACTGTAAGGTATCATTTACAAATGGATTTTCATCAGTAATATTTGCAAAAGTGTTTTTTTGAAGATGTCCTTGTGATCCGGCAATGAAAACAAATTTATCTCCTATCAGATCATAAGAAAAAAGAATATCGGGTAAAAAATAAGCATTTTCATCCTTGTCTACTTTTATTCCTGTTCCGAAATTCAGACTCCATTCATCTTTTATCATTTTATAATAGGGTTTTAATCC
>JAYSYX010000048.1:0-45563 GCA_043727235.1 Bacteroidota bacterium | reverse complement strand
AATTCTATTTTTAAATTTGAAGATCATGAAAAATTTAGCTGTTTACCTGCTTTGTATCTCTGCAACACTGCTGTTTAATTGCAGTTCACAAAAAAAGCCAAATCCTGCTGCACAAAAGGTTATAATGCCACAAACACCTGAGGTGCTGGCACAAAACCTGGAAGTTCCCTGGGGAATGGGACTTTTACCCGACGGCAGGTTAATGTTTAATGAAAGGCCGGGTCGGATATCAGTTGTGGATCTTAAAACAAAGGAAGTTGCACTTTTATTGACACGCGACATAAGTGCAAAAGCAGAGGGCGGATTATTAGGTTTGGCAGTAGATCCTGATTTTGCGACAAGCCGATATATTTTTATTTATGAGACAGTTGAATCGGGAAACAGGATAGTGCGTTTAAAATTTGAAAATGAAATTCTTTCCCAAAACAAAATATTATTGGACTCCATTCCAAAGAAATTATTTCACGATGGTGGAATTATAAGTTTTGGTCCCGATGGATATTTGTATGTAGGAACCGGTGATGCACGCGATCCAAACTCGGCACAGGATCTTACCAGTAATGCTGGAAAAATTCTTCGTATGGATAAAGAAGGAAATATTCCGGCTGATAATCCATTTAAAAATTATATCTGGAGTTATGGACATCGAAATGTGCAGGGTTTATGTTGGTCGCCCGACGGAACCATGTTTGCAACCGAACACGGACCAAGCGGTGAATTAAATGGTTGGTGTTGTCACGATGAAGTGAATATTATTGTTAAAGGAAATAATTACGGATGGCCAAAAGTTATAGGAGATGATATAGCAACCGGAACAATTCTCCCCTTTGCCCACAGCGGCGACGACACCTGGGCTCCCGGAGGAATTATTTATATGGATAATTTTAATGAGGAAGATGATAATATAGGAAATATCATTTTCGCTTGTTTAAGAGGAGAAAGATTGGTGCAATTTAATGTCGACAAAAACCATTCACTAATTAATAAAAATGAATCACAATTATTCCCCGAAATTTATGGTCGTTTGAGAAATATTATTCTTGCACCTGATGGAAGTATAATTTTTTGCACGAGTAATGAAGATGGGAGAGGGAAGCCGGAGAAGAATGATGATAGGATAATGATAATGTACCGATGAAAAAAAAATGTACCAATGTACCAATGAACAGCCGGGCTTTGATTAAAGATTAAATTAACAGACGGCCAAAATATCTTATGACCAAATGAACGTTAGATATTAATTAGCAAATTAGCCCCGTCTGCTTCGCATTCGGATAGTAATTAGCAAATTAGCAAATGGAACAGCCGGGCTTAGATTATATATCAAATTACCAGACGACTAGGATAATCTATGATAACATGAACATTCAGGATTAATTAGCAAATTAGCAATGCCTGCTTCGCATGGGCAGTAATTAGCAAATGGTAAAAGCCTGTGCAGGTTTAAATCAATTAACAAATTACCAGATTAACAAATTAATAAATGGCAAAATTAGCAAATGGAACAGCCGGCCTGAGATTTAAAAATGAGCTCCAACAATTAATTTTCGACCAGGATTAAATCAATTAATAAATTACCAGATCAGCCGCGGCTGACAAATTAATAAATTTTTTATCCTTTTTAAATCCGCAAAATCCGCGTTATCAGCGTTCCCCTTTTTTTCATTCCTTCACTCTTTCATTCTTTCATTCTTTCCTTCCTTCCTTATTTCCCCACATACATTATTTCCTTTCGAAACACTTTGTAATAATCTTTTTCCAAACCACTTTTAGAAACGAGGTCGACTTTGTGACCTAATAGTTTTTCGAGCTCATCACCAAGATCTACAATTTCGAGACCGATTGGTTTTTTGAAATCTACAATGATATCAATTTCACTGCCTGCATTAAATTCTTCTGTTACCGATTCGCCAAATAAACCAATACTGCTAACGCCATATTTTGAGGCTAGATATTGTTTATTTTTCAGTAATGTTTCCATAATCTTTTCCAATAAAGTCATATCCCAAAGGTAAGTTTAATAATAATAATGATTTTTGGAGCATAAAGGTTCAAAGGTTATATACGTGTAATTGAGGTGGACGGATCAAGGCAAATCCGCCTAAGGCTGTTATCTTTGCATACTTTTTAATCAGCAGACCGATGACAAACATTATATTATTTGGCCCTCCCGGAAGCGGCAAAGGCACACAGGCAGAGAAGTTGAAGGAACATTTTAACTTATTGCATATTTCTACCGGCGACCTGCTCCGTTCTCAGATAAGTGCAGGAACCACCCTTGGCATGGAAGCAAAAAAATTCATGGATGAAGGTAAACTGGTGCCAGATGAAGTGGTGATCGGTATGTTGGGAGGAGCTGTGGAAGAGGCAAGAAATAAACAAAAACAGGGCATTATTTTCGACGGTTTTCCCAGAACTAAAGCACAAGCGGTGGCGTTGGACAGTATGTTGCTTGAAAAAGGCACCAGCGTTAGTTGTGTTCTATGTCTGGTTGTGGAGGAAGAAGAACTTACACAACGCATACTTAACAGGGGATTGACCAGCGGCAGGACCGATGATATGGATGTGGATACCATTCGAAAACGCGTTCAGGAATACCGCCAGAAAACAGAACCTGTCGCAGAATATTATAAGGATCAGGACCTTTTAATGGAGATAGAAGGAGTTGGAAGTATTGATACAATTTTTAATGCATTGATAGCCTCGGTAAATACCGTGGCATCTAAACATTCAGACAGTTAAATAAGGGGGAAAAGGCAGGGAAACCCGCTCTATAATGGAAAAACAAAACTTTGTTGATTACGTAAAAATTCATTGCAAAAGTGGCAATGGAGGTGCAGGAAGTGTGCATTTTCACCGCGATAAAAATACGATGAACGGCGGACCCGATGGTGGTGATGGCGGCAGGGGAGGTCATATTATTTTAAAGGGAAATGCTCAATTATGGACCCTTTTACACCTAAAATACCGCAAACATATTATTGCAAAAGCCGGAGATTACGGAGTAGGTCAGTTGCGCACCGGTAAGGAGGGTGAAGATATTATTCTTGAAGTCCCGCTTGGAACTGTTGCAAAAGATTTTATAACAGGTGCAATTGAAGCTGAAATTGTGGATGATGGTCAGGAAATTGTTTGGATACCCGGAGGAAGAGGTGGTTTGGGAAACAATAATTTTAAATCACCCACAAAACAAACTCCCAGATATGCTCAACCCGGTGAACCGGGAATTGAATCATGGAAAATTCTTGAATTAAAGGTATTGGCAGATGTGGGATTAGTGGGTTTTCCAAATGCAGGAAAATCTACTTTATTATCCGTTTTATCCGCTGCAAAACCCGAAATTGCCGATTATGCATTCACCACTTTGGTGCCGAATTTAGGTATCGTTTCCTATCGCGGTCATAAATCTTTTATTATGGCGGATATTCCGGGAATAATTGAAGGTGCAAGTGAAGGCAAAGGATTGGGAATTCGATTTTTAAAACATATTGAAAGAAATTCCGCCTTACTTTTTTTGATCAGTTGTGAGGATAAGGATATCAAAACAACCTATAAAATTCTGCTCAGCGAATTAAAAAAATATAACAAAGAATTATTGTCGAAAAAAATAATCCTCGCAATTACAAAATGCGACCTTATTGATGCCGAGCTAGAAAAAATGCTTAAAAAAGAATTACCCAAAAAACTCGAACCGATATTTATTTCCTCACACACGGGAAAGAATTTGGATAAACTGAAGGATGTTATCTGGCAGGAGCTGAATTGATGAGTAATGAAGATTCGAAGGATAAGGGTCTAAGGGAAAAAAGGAAGGAAGGTGATGTAAGGAATATGAAGGGGGTTATTCGATGGATGGATAATTTTATTCCTTCATGAAAGTAAAATGTCACATGAAGAAATAATAGTATGATGCTAGCAGGGCTAAACTCATTACTCATTCAATGAGTAATGAGTGATGAGTAATGAGTGGCACCATCGTTGGATTGATAATTTTAGTCGTTCAGGAAAGTAATATTTACCAATTTGAAATAAATGTATAATGCGCGATTGAGTAAACTCATTACTCATAACTCATTACTCATTGAAAGAAATCGCCCATGCAAAAATATTCCTCCAAAAACTGGCTCCTTCTCGTTCTTCTCAGTCTGATCTGGGGATTCTCTTTCATTTTTATGAAATATGGTTTAAAAACTTTTACCTGGGATCAGGTTGCCGCCATTCGTATTTCTTTTTCCTTTATTGCTACTCTTCCTTTTATTTTCATCCATTATAAAAAAATAAAAAGAAGTGAAATAAAATATTATTGCATGGTTGGATTTTTCGGAAGCGGATTACCTGCCTTTTGTTTTACCTACTCGCAAACACATATTGAAAGTGGAGTTACCGGTGTATTAAATTCTTTAACTCCTGTATTTACATTCGTACTTGGAGTTTTGCTTTTCGGAATGAAATTTGAAAAAAATAAATTGTTGGGATTGGTTATTGCATTGGCCGGTGCAGTGGTTTTGGTTGTATTTGATCATGCAGAGGGAGGACAAAGTAATTTATTATACGCATTGCCAATATTTGCAGCAACAATAAGTTATGCAACAAGTGCCAATATTGTAAAACGTTATTTACAAACAGCACATGCATTGGTTTTAGGTGCGGTGGGATTTTCTTTTATCGGAATTCCAGCAGTGATCTATTTATTCAGTACTGATTTTATGTCGCACGCAAATGATGAATTTTTCAGGATCAGTTTATCGAGTATTCTTGCCCTATCATTTTTCGGAACCGTAATTGCATCCATAGGTTATTATGCTTTGGTTCAGCGAACAGATGCAATATTCGGATCGTTGGTAACTTATCTCATACCGATAGTGGCAATAATAATAGGATTTTTAGATGGGGAGAAATTGTTTTTTCACCATTTGATAGGTATGCTGTTTATTTTGTTGGGGATCTATGTGTTGAATTATTCGGGGAGAAAGGATAAAAATAAAGTGGAAGCTAACATTAATACCTCCGCCACTAATTAAAAAAATATATCTGGTTTGTTGTAATGAAGTTCTCGAACAAATTTTTTAAGAAATTTGAAACCATTCAGCCAGAGGACAAATATCTGATTACAATCACAGATGAATTTGTTAATGTGCTACCCAAAACATAAACCCGAACAAGTTGAATTGGCAAAATTAAAACCAATAATATTAATAACTACCGATGCAGGTCCTTTTGCGCCTGACATTTGGTTGCCATTAATAGACGATAGATGTTTATGCAATATTCGACAAGGCTATAAGGGTTTTGATGAAGTGTTTGTAGTTTTCTCAAAATTGGATGGGGTGATAATCTTGAAATGTCACATAATCAATGGTTTATATGATACAAATTCTTCTATTCGTGTATTAATTTCCACAGTTGTGTAGTGGAATATCCGCCTTATTATAGCGGCTTTTAAAATATAATCGTGCTTTTAAGGCATTTCCTTCAATTGGAATAAAAAATGCACTCTTATGCATCAAAACTGAGGAGAATGATAAAATTTATTGATTTATCGGATAAATTAATTGAGGATCAAAAGGCATTTGCTTTTTTTAATGCTGAAACGCGTCATTTTTTATCCTTTTATAACAGAGAAATATGGCATTCATTTGTGGATTTCGAAGAATGTCTGGAAAATGAAAAGGACAAAGACTCAGATTTGCAACTTGATGAATATAAAAAATTAATTCCATCATCCTATTTATAACTATTATTTATTTACAAACAAAAATTATTTTATGAAAATTAAAAGTTTATTATTTATGTTACCGGTGTTCTCACTTGTAATTATTTCCTGTAACAATTCAAAAAGCGCAGATCTGAATGATGACGGTTTGACTCAGGATGAAAAAAAAGATGTTCGTGGTGACGATGCTGAATTTTTGAGATATGTAGCTGCTATGAATTTCGAATCAATTCGGGTGTCTGAATTGGCAATGTCTTCAGCTACAATGCAAGAAACCAAAGACATGGCAAGTATGGTAATTGGTGATCACAAAAAATTACATGCTGAAGTTGTAGCTCTAGCTACCACTATGGGTGTTTCAATTCCAACATATGCCGATAATGAGGCAGAAAGAAAATACGAAAATCTTACTAAAAAGGAAGGTGCAGATTTTGATAAGGATTATTCAGATCAAATGGTAAACTCACACAAAGATGCAATTGATAAGTTTGAAAAAGCCGTTACAGATTGTGAAAATGCAACCATTATATCTTTAGCAAGCAATACTTTGCCAAGTTTACGTGAACATCTTACTCACGCCGAACATTGTCAGGAAATGGCAAAGGCGGCAAAATAAGGTAGTTGGTAGTGAACGGTCCACCTTCGCTAAAGCTATGGTAGATAAATGAGTAGTGAGTTTGGTCTGATTTAACATAGGAGTTTTTGATTATACATTTAAACTCTATTTTAAGTCGGACCTAACTTTTTTAGTTGATTCACGTATCATTGGAGCTTTGTTTTTATACTTTAAATTTCTCACGAAGTTATAGAAAACTCTTTGGGTGAGTGGTGAGTGGTGAGTATGATTCACTTAACATTGAATTCATAATTAAAGTACTATACGGATGATAATCATACGGGTTTTCGATACGATTATCATTTTTTATTTTTTGATTGATATTTGATATTTCTCTCGGTTCTCTACGGTGAAATTTCTTCCGGGTATCGTTGTGTTTATTGTTCTTTATTCCTTGTTCTTTATTCGATATTTATCTGGTTTTAATGCGGAGGATAATCCTCCAGGCTGACAATCCAATTATCATTTTATATTTTTTGATTGTTATTTTTTATTCCTCCCGCTTCACTACGAAGGAAAATCTTACGGGTATTCGATCTGTTTAATGCCTGTCAGACAACTGGCTGATACTTTATTCCTTGTTTTTTACCTGCCTGGCGCATGCCGGCAGGTCGGTTCGTTATTATTGGATAAATATTTTATTGATAACTCTTTTTGCTTCATTTTTCACTTCAACTAAATAATATCCACCGTCTAAATTATGTAAATCAAATGTCGAAAAATTGTTTTTTAAATCAGAGGTAAAAACGAGTGCACCATTTATATTGTAAATATTTAATTTGGCATCTGGCCTGATAAGATCCTGCATAATTATATATAATTCATCGTTATAGGTATATATCACTATTTCATTATTTTCAGATACTTCATTGATGTTACTGATTAACTCTCCGGCATATAGACCAACATCAGGCAAACTATTATAAGCATAATCCTTTAATATTAGTGTTTCCCCGGAGTCAATCACATCACATCGTATCCACCCATAATGGTTGAAACTATCATTATCGATAAATTTAACTCCCAAATAATGATCAATTGTTTCATTTATAACACTATTATACCAATTCGGAAACGGTGCGATATGAACAAATCCGTCATCGGAATCTATTGTAATTAATGCCATTATTTGCACTCCGATAAGTTGCCACGGTGAATAAGCATCTATCTTCGAATTATAGGAAAGTGCATAGGGTTAATACTGCCAATAACCACCTGAAAAGGTTCCGATATAATGATAAGACCCTGCAAATGCATTCATAGAATCGTTAGCTATTGCTAATAATACTTTTCTAAGTCTGTATGAGTCATTTCCAGGACTATAAAAAATATAGGAAGAATGTAAAAAAGAAAAGTCCATTGATCCATTTTCATCCAAATCTAATGGATAAAGAACTCCAAGGTCACCAACCACAATATCGGGGTCAATATCTACATAAATCACTTGTGCTTCGCCTTTTTGTTTTACAGATAAAAAACAACAAGAAAATGAGGCATAAGCTATGAGTTTAGAATGCAGCGAATATTTCATCGATTTAAATTAGTCAATTATAACAAATTTTTTATAATAGCGTTACCATCCTCATCACACACAACAATCCGATTATCATTTTTTATTTTTTTGATTGTTATTTGATATTTCTCCCTCTTTACTACAAGAAATATCTTCCGTGTTGTCGTTCTGTTTATTGTTCTTGGCCCCTAGCCCCAAAGGGGAGCTATTGTTCTCATTATAAATTATAGTAACCATTTAATTCGAAGCATCAATCATCAATGTTACAAACTGCCCACTGCCCACTGTTGACTAATCGAAAACTTGCATTTCGAAGCACAATTTGCAATAGTGCAAACTGCCCACTGCCACTGCCCACTGCTCACTCCCCCTTCCCCACCACCGCACTAATCTCCACTCTAGCATTCTTGGGCAATCCCACCACTGCAACTGTTTCTCTTGCAGGTGCATATTCGGGAAAATATTCGGCGTAAACGGAATTAACTTCTGCAAAATCACCCATATCCCTCAAAAAAATGGTGCATTTCACAACATCTTTCATCGAACAATCGGCAGCGGTAATTATGGCTTTTAAATTTTCCATTACCTGAGTGGTCTCCACTTTAATATCGGAACCTGTGTAAATCTCATTAGTAGCCGGATCAATTGCTATCTGCCCGGAAACATAAACGAAACCGTTCGCTTCAATGGCCTGAGAATACGGCCCTATGGGGGATGGCGCATTTGGGGTGTATATAACTTTCTTCATAATATTGTTTGTTGTGGAACAAGCTGTAAATGTAGTAAGTACATAAAAGGCAATTACTATACAGTGGATAAATTTAAGTGTTATGAAATACATCTTTTTGGAAATTTATGTAAAGTTATCGTAAATTTATACCCTTGTTTAGCCCTGTTACCGATCAACACAATCGAAATGCAGGTTACAATTTGTCCATTTAAGCAACACATATTAATTATTTTGTTGGTGGTTTTAATACCTGCAACAAATTTAGTCGGCCAGATAACATCATCAACAGGATACTCTGCTGATGAGATAGCAACCTATTTGGCAGGTGATGGTGTTATAATTGATAATGCAGTTATAAATTGCCATAATCTTGCTTTTGGAAAATTTGAATGTGTTGACTGTAATGTAGGTATCGATAGCGGAATTATTCTCACAACAGGTCGAGTGACAAATATTACCGGACCGAATAACAGTGGAAGCACCGGAACCAGTAATGGTTGGCCCGGAGACCCTGATCTCGATGCTTATCCCGGCGTTGGTGTTACACATGACGCATGTATTCTCGAGTTTGATGTTTATTCACCGGGCGATAGTTTAGGTTTTGATTATGTTTTTGGTTCTGATGAATATCCGGAATATGTAGGGTCAATTAACGATGCATTCGTTTTTTGGATCAGCGGACCGGGTTTTGCTGTTCCAACAAATATTGCACTTATTCCCGGAACAACTCTTCCGGTAACAATTGATAATGTGAATGCGGGAAGTTATCCAATGTATTACATACCCAATGGGACAGGTGGAGTTGGAGTTTGGGGATCAGATCCATATTATATTGAGTATGATGGTTTCACAACAGTTTTATCTGCTCAGGCTGAAGTTACACCCTGCGAATGGTACCATCTTAAATTATCAATCGGCGACGAGTCTGATTTTGTTTGGGATTCCGGAGTTTTTATAAAAGCAAAAAGTCTAATTACCAATTTTCTTGCAGATTTTACCTTTCCTGGATATCCTCTCGGCTTATTTGCAGAATTTTGCTCCACCGATCCGGATCCGAGTCCTGTTTATGCTCCGGGAGCAGATGCTGGAATTTTTACTGCAACCCCGGCGGGACTGGTATTTGATCCACTTACCGGTGTGATAGATCTCGACGCATCCAATCCGGGAACTTACGAATATACCAATACGCTGCTCACCGGAATTTGTTATGGCGATACAGCAATTTATACTTTAACTGTAATTATCAGCGATCCTCCTTTTGCTAATTTCAGTTATACAGGTTCGCCTTTTTGCGCTAATGAAACAGATCCATCACCATCCGCAGCTTTAGGTGCAACACTTGGAACTTTTTCAGCTGCTCCGGCAGGTTTGGTTATTGATCCACTTACAGGAGTTATTGATCTGGATGCTTCCACACCCGGAACTTATACAATTACAAATTTTGTATTGAGCGGAACTGCTTGTCCTGATGTTTCTTCAACTTATATAGTAACTATATATCCAATTTTTGCAATTACTGTCGATGCAGAAGTCTGTTTAGGTGATCCTTATGCACTTCCCGATGGAACGAATGTATATACCGGTGGAATCTACACAACAACACTTAGCACTGTAAACGGTTGTGATTCTACTATTACTACAAATCTTGTTGTTAATTCTGTTTATGCATTTACATTAAATCCCTCTATTTGCACCGGAGCAAGTTATATACTTCCCGACGGTTCAGTAGTAAGTGCAGCAGGAACATATTTTAATGCATTTGTAACCGGAGCAGGTTGTGATTCAACGTATACTATAAATTTATCAGTAAATCCCACACCTGTTGTTACAACAACAATTCATTTATGCGACGGAGAAACCTATATTTTACCAGATGGTGTTGCGGTTGGAACATCGGGAATTTATGATGTAACGCTTATTACCGGAGCCGGTTGTGATTCCACCATAAGTACCACGATTTTAGTACATCCGATATTTGATATTACGGTTGATGCGGCAATTTGTGATGATGCGAATTACACTTTGCCCGATGGTTTAGTGGTAAATGTAAGTGGAGTTTATATCTCCAATTTATTGACAAGTAATGATTGTGATTCCATTATTACAACTAATCTTACCGTACATCTTACATACAACACAATATTAAATCCTGAAGTATGTATTGGCGAAACCTATACTTTACCTGATGGTACTATTTCCGGTGTGAGTGGAACAACTAATTATCCATATATCAGCGTAAATGGTTGTGATTCACTTGTTACTGTAAATCTCACAGTACATCCATTACCTGTATTAAACTGGATCATAGATGATATCTTCTGTCTGGAGGAAGGATTTATTACACTTAACGCAACGCCGGCCGGAGGAATTTACAGCGGCACAGGAACTGCCGGAGATCAATTTGTCACCTCTCTTGCAGGCGTCGGCGGACCTTATACTTTAACATACGATTACACCGATGTGAACGGATGTTTTAATACGATAAGTGTGATAACTTCTGTTGACGATAATTATGCAACGGCATGGGGAGATACTACTGTTTATTATGGTGAGGATATTATTTTATTCAGCGACGCAGGTGGTGATTATACATGGAGCCCAACTGACGGAGTGGATTGTATTAATTGTCCGATAACAACAATTCTTCCACCATATACAACCGATTATATTATTACTTCTGTTGATGAAAATGGATGTATTGCTTCTGATAATGCATTTGTAACTGTATTACCCGATCCGGGAAATATTTTATTTGTTCCTAATACATTTACTCCAAATAGTGACGGAAATAATGATGTGTTTTTTGTATTCGGATATAACCTAACACTGGTAACAAAAATTTCTGTTTTCGATCGTTGGGGAGAAATGATATACATAAGAGAAAATGTTTCTCCTTACGATTTAAGCAACGGCTGGGATGGAACAATGAATGGCAAAGTGCTCAACAACGGAGTTTATGCTTATGTTGTAGAAGTGCAATTCGAAACCGGCCAGAAATTAACGCAAATGGGGAATGTTACGCTAATACGCTAAGATTTTATTTCCTTTTTTTAAACATTAATTTTTTAAACTACATGTTAGGTTTATCAAACCTGATTATTCTTTTATACCGTAGGCATTAATTTCTATGTTATAATAATTTAACAGAAAATGATAAGTCATAATATATTTTATGAATGCCCTCGACCTACCAGGTTTATTTTAACCTGTGAGGTCTGAGGGAGGTGAAGAAAAAAAATGAAGGAATAAATTTTTTTTATCCTCAATTTAAATAAAAAAAAATCCGTTGAAAAATTTTCAACGGATTTAAATATAAAAAATAATTTTATTCTTTTACAAAAGTATGTGCAGAAATTGTACTGTTATCAGAAACATGCATAACATAAATTCCTGCTGCAAGATCGCTTATATTTAAAATATTATTTTCTCCCGTAATATTTCCTGAAGAAATTAATTTTCCATCAGCGGCATAAATTTCAAATTGTGCATTGCTGTTGTAATTTAATTGTACAGTAATATTTTCTGCAGCAGGATTTGGGTAAATACTAAATTCATTTGCAGGCATTTGAGAAGCACGCAAAGGAAGTGTTTTAAAACTTTCTAAAACTGCAGTGTAAGATGAATTATCAATTGGTGTTACAGAACAATTGGAACGTACTTTCCATTTATATTTTGTGTCAGGAATTAAACCCGTTAGTATTAATGTTTCTGATGCTGAAGTTGCCGTCAACCATGTTGGAGAGGTTGTTGGTTTGTAACTTATGGTATAGCTCTCTGCACAATTTACTGCTCCCCAGCTTAGCTGAGCACTTGTGGAAGAAAGCACCATATCGTTAGCAGTTGCCGGCGTAGGACAGGTTGTAATATCTCCCTGATTAGCACTTCCACTTGTTGGGGGATTAGAACTTGTAACACGAATTCGATAATCGCCACCCGGAATCATATCCCCGGGTAATGTTGCTTCTATATCCTGTGCTCCGCTTTTTTTGCTGCTAACACTCGCAATAATTTGTGGAGTATCGAAGATTCCATTTTCATCGGAAAGTTCCACCGAAAATATATTCCCGGTCATGTAAACTCCATATGCGGCTATAGGAACTTCAATATCTGTCCCGGGGCATAATGCTTCACCGGGGAAAGTATTTATAAATATGGAATTTGATGCTGCATCATTAGCAATTTTTACAACCCAGATATCGTGTTTTACACCATACAAGGCACTGATATCAATGCCATCATCGGCAATGGATCCAATTACGATAAAATTTCCATCGGAGGTTTCTTCCACGGCATATGGATAATCCCAACTATTTCCACCAACACAGGTTTGCCACAAAATGCGACCCTGAGCATCAGTTTTAAAAACCCAATAATTATCATACACGCCAAATTCGCACATAGCAACACCTTCATTTTCATCTGCTTCCATCGTATAAATATATCCGCCATCTGATGTGCGCGAAGCAGCCATCCAATAATCTCCGGATTCACCATAACAATATTGTTTGAGTATATTACCATTTCCATCCACCCTCAATGTCCATACTCCCGGATATTCGCAGGCATTTACATCATAGTCGGCAGAAGAGGAATAACCCACAACCATATAATTACCGGAACCGTCATCAATAAGATTTTTACCAAAATCGTAACCTGAGCCACCATACGTTTTTTGCCACATCAAATCACCCGAATTGCTTACTCTTATCAACCATAGGTCAGATATTTTTGACGCATCATAATCATAATATCCACCGCCACCGCCATCTACTGCCGGGTGATAACCAGTTACATCACCATCAGGGGAATTGGTCCAACCCGTTACAATGAAATCTCCTTCGGGAGTTTCAATAATATCCTGAGCCTGGTCGGCCTCAGTTCCGCCAAAACAGCGCTGCCATTCGATATTGAAATCGGTATCGAGTTTCACAACCCAAAAATCGAGTTCCTGGCGTCCCGGACTGGTATGTAAACCACTCACATCGCCGTCGTTGGAACGGGTTCCTGAGGCAAAGGCATAACCACCGTCAGAAGTTTCAATAATATCGTAAATATATTCCTCACTGCTTCCACCAAAACTTTTTTCCTGCAATAAGGTGCCGGTCGGGGAGATTCTGATCACCCAGCTGTCGTTAAGACCGTGATTTCCTGTAATATCTCCATCTGTGGATTCACTGTGCCCGCAAACAACATAGTTTCCGTCCTCATCCAAAATTATAGATCGGGCGTGCTCTATTCCGGTTCCTCCATAACATTTACTCCAGAGAATATTGCCCATATCATCAGTTTCCACCACCCAAAAATCACCCAAAGCATGGTTTCCCGCATCACTCAAATCATATCCAAATGACCTTGCCGTGCAGAGATAGATAAGGTTTCCGTTTTCAAGGGCTAAAATGTCGCGGCCCCAGTCGTACTGGTCTCCCCCGTAGTTTTTTTCCCACATTATTGATTGAGAAAATGTTGGAGTTGAAAGGCATAAAAAGGTAAGGGCTAACAAGAGTGTTTGGATAGTTTTCATAATTGTAGTGTTTAGATATCAAATCTAAATTTTTGCCTGAATAAAACCAAATAATACACACCTTAAATATAGGTTTTTCGTAAAAAGAGGTTTTAGGTTTAATACTTTTCATTTTGCTTTTATTTTTGGATTACAAAGGCTACCTTTGCGGCGGATTTTAAAACCACCTGAAGTGAAGCTAGTTATCACCGTTTTTCTTACCTTTTTAAGTATTGTTATCATTGGTATTTCTGATGTTTCGGCATCAGGTAGCGAAGGCGCTTACGACCCTAAGGAATTTGCAATGCATCACGTTGCAGATGCTCATGAGTGGCATATTGTGGGCAATGTAACCATTCCCTTACCTTGTATAGTGATTCACAACGGCGTTCATTTTTTCATGAGCAATAAAATGCCGGAAGCACAGCATGGCAACGAAGAGGTTCATGTTATACAGCCAATAACAGATAGCCTGCATGATCATGGTCACGATAGTTCATTAGGGTTAATTGGCAACGATCACTTACATACAGGAGAAACATACAAAGGATTTTATTACAATGAAAGTGGAAAAATTGTCCATGAAGATGGTGCTTTTGTTTTAGATCTATCCATAACTAAGAATGTGGCCACTTTACTCATAGTTTCCCTAATTATGATATTAGTTTTCACCTCTGTTGCCAAAGCCTACCGCAGAAGAGAAGGGCAGGCTCCCAAGGGATTACAAAGTTTTATGGAGCCACTTATTCTTTTCGTTCGCGATGAAGTGGTAAAACCAAATCTCGGCAATAAAACAGATCGTTACCTTCCTTTTATGTTAACGGTGTTCTTTTTTATCTGGATTTCCAATATGCTTGGTTTGATTCCATTTATAGCAAATCCAAATCTTACTGGAAATATTGCGGTAACCGCAGCTTTGGCACTTATGGTATTTTTGTTGACCAATTTACATGCAAATAAATATTATTGGGGACATATATTTAATCCACCCGGAGTACCGGGATGGGTAAAGGTTATTTTAGTTCCAATTGAATTTTTAGGAATATTTATTAAACCGGTTGCATTAATGATACGACTCTTTGCAAACATCACAGCGGGTCATATTATTATTATCAGTTTGGTGGGATTGATATTTATTTTTGGAAAAGCAGGTGAAAGTTTAGGTGCAGGTTTAGGTGCATCCATTGTTGCTATTCCTTTTGCAATTTTTATGAGTTTTCTGGAATTGCTGGTTGCATTTTTACAAGCATTTATTTTCACGATGTTAAGTGCACTATTTATTTCATTGGCACAGGAAGAACATCATGAACATGCAGCTGAAGCACATCATTAATTATTATTTTAATCAATTATAAACAACAGTAACATGGATTTATTAACTATTATGCAAGCAGCAGAAGGCGGTGTTAAAGGTATCGCAGCTATCGGAGCAGGTTTAGCAGCTATCGGAGCTGGTATCGGCGTAGGTCGTATCGGTGGTAGCGCTCTTGAATCAATGGCTCGTCAGCCTGAAATGTTAGGTGATATCAGAACCAACATGATCATTGCAGCGGCTTTGGTGGAAGGGGTTGCCCTTTTCGCTGTGGTTATTGCCCTTTTACAAGGGTGATCAAAAATATTTTTCGGTGGCAACGGTTGGTTGCTGCCGAAAAATTATATCATTTTCAATTTGTTAATCTGCCGCGGCAGATTAACAACTTAATAAATTAAAAAATTACCAAATGTTATTACTAGGTTCATTCGACATCGTAACACCGGATCCGGGTTTATTTATCTGGACGGTTGTTGTATTTCTTGTGGTTTTATGGGTGCTGAACAAATATGCTTTCGGACCAATAAAGGCTGCATTAAAAAAACGCGAGGATGGTATTACAGAATCTTTGCATCAGGCACAAAAAGCGCGTGAAGAAATGAGTCATATGAAAGCGGATAATGAGCGCATTTTGAATGAAGCCCGAGAAGAAAGAAGTAAAATGTTGCGCGAGGCTAAAGAAGCGAAAGATATGCTCATCACCGAAGCACGTGAAAAAGCAAATGTGGAATATAATCGAATTGTTGATGAAGCGAAACAGGCAATCAATAATCAGAAAATGGCGGCTTTGATCGAGATCAAAAACAATGTTGGAAATATGGTGTTGGAAGTGAGTGAAAAGATCTTAAAAAGAGAATTGGATAATAAAGCTGATCAGGAAAAATATATCAAACAATTAGTTGACGAAATTAAAGTGAATTAATTACAATGTCATCAACAAAACTCGCATACCGTTACGCAAAATCTATCATAGACCTTGCTCTTGAAAAAGGGAAATTAGAAGAGGTAAGCAATGATATGCGTTTATTAAATGAAACCACTGATAAGGTGCGTGAATTTTATCTGATGCTGAAAAGTCCGATCGTTACCGGAGATAAAAAAATGGAAGTCACCAAACTGATATTCCACGGTAAAATAACGGACATCACCGAAAATTTCATGGATATTTTGATGCGCAAGAACCGCGAATCGCATTTGCCGGAAATTATTGATTCTTTTATACATCAATACAATGTTTTAAAAGGAATTACCCCTGTTATTATCACCTCCGCAACTGAACTTTCGAAAGATGCAATTGATGAAGTGCTCAATAAATTAAAACAATCTGCCCACCTTAAAACAATTAAATTGGAAACAAAAGTAGATGCAGATCTTGTGGGAGGATATATTTTACAGTGGGAAGATAAATTGATAGACAACAGTATAAGAAGAGGATTGACAATATTGAAAGATGAGTTTGATAATAATGATTATGTTCGAAAATTTTGATAATTAGCAAATTAGCCAATTAGCAAATTAGCAAATGGGGATTTTCGATAACATTAAAATAGTAGTCTCAATTAAAAGGTTGAGAAGGATTAAATAAATTAACAAATTGACAATTAACAAATTACTAAATATTAGATCATGGTAGACGTAAAACCTGATGAAATTTCCGCGATTCTTCGCCAGCAGTTAAGCAACTTCAAAACAAGTTCTGAATTAGAAGAAGTTGGAACTGTATTGCAAGTAGGTGATGGTATTGCACGTATTTATGGATTAAATAATGCAAAATCCGGAGAACTTGTATCATTTGAAAATGGTGTTCGCGCAATCGTTTTGAACCTGGAGGAAGATAATGTGGGTGTGGTATTAATGGGTGCAAGTGATAATATTAAAGAAGGAGATACTGTTCGACGCACAGGAAATATCGCGAGCATTAAAGTAGGCGAAAGCATGCTTGGCCGCGTTGTAAATGCATTGGGAGAACCTATTGATGGAAAAGGTCCATTGAGTGGTGATCTTTATGAAATGCCTTTGGAAAGAAAAGCTCCCGGTGTAATTTATCGTCAGCCGGTGAATGAACCACTTCAAACAGGTTTGAAACCAATTGATGCCATGATCCCGATCGGAAGAGGTCAGCGTGAGTTGATCATCGGCGATCGCCAGACAGGAAAAACGGCAATTGCAATTGATACTATTATCAATCAAAGAGAATTTTTTGAAGCCGGAAATCCTGTTTATTGTATTTACGTTGCATGCGGACAAAAAAACTCTACTGTTGCTCAGGTTGCAAAAACATTAACTGATCACGGTGCGATGGAGTATACGGTAATTGTTGCAGCATCTGCATCTGATCCTGCGCCTTTACAATTTTATGCACCTTTCGCCGGCGCTGCTATTGGAGAATTTTTCAGAGATACAGGACGTCCTGCATTAATTATTTATGATGATCTTTCGAAACAAGCTGTTGCTTATCGCGAGGTATCATTATTATTACGTCGCCCACCGGGACGTGAAGCATATCCGGGAGATGTATTTTATCTGCACAGTCGTTTATTGGAACGCGCAGCAAAGATCATCAACAACGATCTTATCGCTTCACAAATGAACGATCTTCCTGATACTATTAAACATTTAGTTAAAGGTGGCGGATCATTAACGGCATTACCAATTATTGAAACACAGGCAGGTGACGTTTCTGCATATATTCCAACAAACGTAATTTCTATTACTGATGGTCAGATATTTTTGGAAACAAATTTATTTAACTCAGGAGTTCGTCCAGCAATTAACGTGGGTATTTCTGTAAGTCGCGTGGGTGGAAATGCACAGATCAAATCGATGAAAAAAGTTGCCGGAACATTAAAATTAGATCAGGCACAATATCGCGAATTAGAGGCTTTCTCTAAATTCGGTTCCGATCTTGATGCTGCAACAATGGCGGTTTTAAATAAAGGAAAACGAAACGTGGAAATATTGAAACAAAAACAATATTCCCCAATGTCGGTAGAAAAACAAATTGCAATTATTTATTTGGGAACAAGAGGTTTATTAACGGAAATTCCGGTTGAAAAAATAAAGCAGTTTGAAGATGCTTATGTTACCTATTTAGAGGCACACAATAAAGAATTATTAAACGATCTTAAAGCGGGTAAATTAACCGACGAAATGACGGCATTGATGGAAAAAATCGGAGCCGACATGAGTAAACAATATAAAACTGCATAACAATACATGTCAGGTAAATTAAAAGAAGTCCGCACCCGAATTACTTCGGTGATAAGCACACAGCAGATCACCAAGGCCATGAAAATGGTGAGTGCTGCCAAGTTGCGCAGAGCACAGGAAGCAGTGGTGCAAATGCGACCCTATGCCATGAAAATGGGGGAATTGCTCAGCAATATTGCAGGCGCTTCTCAGGGAGATGTAAAAATAGAATTTGCCAAAGAACGCGAGGTGAAAAATGTTTTGATCGTGTTAATTACTTCTGATAAAGGATTATGCGGCGCATTTAACGGAAATGTTGTTAAAGCAGCAAAAAGATTAATTGAAGAAAAGTATAGTCATCTTAATAATCAGAATATTAAATTGATGTTCATCGGAAAAAAAGCGCATGATGTTATGAAGCGCACTAATTATCCGCAGATAATCGATTTTAAAGAATTATTTCACAAAGTGAGTTTCGAAAATGTGACACGTGCAACCGATTATATAAAAGATGGTTTTGTGAGGAAAGATTTTGATGAAGTGATGGTGATCTATAATCGCTTCAAAAATGCAGCTACACAATTTTTAGAAACGGAACAATTTCTTCCCATTAAAAAAATAGAAAGCAAAACCGAAAAGAAGACCAAAGCTGATTATATTTTTGATCCGGAAAAGGAAGCAATGATAGAGGAACTTGTTCCGAAAATATTAAATACTACATTCTACAGATATATTCTCGACAGCAATGCTTCAGAACACGGTGCGCGAATGACTGCCATGGACAAAGCATCCGACAATGCAAATGAATTGCTGAAAGATCTTAAAATTTCTTACAACCGAGCTCGTCAGGCTGCGATTACAACTGAATTAACTGAGATCGTTAGTGGCGCTGCGGCGCTTCAGGGAGCGTAAGCGCGAGGCGCGCGAATCGGGACACGGGATACGGGACACGGGAAAACAGGACTGAGGAAATATGACCTAGGAAATAGGAAAACAAATGGTGGCATTTGGGTAAATTTCGCAAGAAATTTAAACTCCTTACTCCTCACTCCTCCTCCTTTTTTAGACATGGGAAAACAAACGGTTGGATTTGGTAAAATTTCGCAAGAAATTTAAACTCCTTTCTCCTCACTCCTCTCTCCTTGTGAAAAAACCCGGCAAAACATAAGTTTCACCGGGTTTTCTAATTCTAATTACTCAAGAGAATTATTTCGCAATGATTATCTTTTTCATGTAGGAGAATTTTCCTGTATTTATTTTCAGGAGATATGCACCTGCAGAAATATTGTTATCAATGGAAACAAATTCCGATAATTCACCTATCAGCATATAGGTTGTAAAATCTAATATCCTATTTCCGGTCATGTCGAATAATTCTATCTCAACAGGTCCGTTATAATCATAACTTAATATCAATTCAATATTAAAATTATTTATTGCGGGATTAGGATATATATTCATATAGAAGTCGTTCTCCATTTCATATGCAGTAATTTCACGACAACTTGAATATACATATTTGCCGGATGAATTTTTAGCGCAGCCTGCATCATTTACTACCAACACTTTATAATTTCCGGTTGTTGTAGCGATATAAGTATTTGATGTTGCTCCGGCTATTGGAAGTCCACCTCTATACCACTGATATGATAATCCGACTCCGGTATTTGCCTGCAGGGTTACTGAACCTGTTGTGCAAAGATCAAGTCCGCCTACCACGGAAATAGTAGCTGAAGGTGTCGCTATACGAATTACTTCGGTTTCAGCTGATGTTGATGAACAGCTAAATGCATTAGAAATTTTCACCTTAAAGAATCCGTTTTGCGTTGTATTGTATGTTTGCGATGTTGCACCCGGTAACAGGATATTATTTCTATACCATTGATAACTGAGACCATTTCCCGGATTTGCAGTGAGGGTTATCATAAGACTTTGACATTCCGTAAATGTACCGTTAGGATAAACGACCGCGATTATTTTATTTTCATCAATTATTCCATCACAATCATCATCAATATCATTACAAATATCTATTGATGATGAATTAATTGTGGCATTTGCATCATTACAATCGGTATTGTTAGAAACATAACCAAATGGAGCAGTGCATGCATCCTGTGTATTTGTAATTTCACCGAAAGTATCACCGTCACTATCAGCAAAAAAAGTTGTTTTTACACCTTCATCAATTAATGCATCACAATCATCATCTATCAAATTACAAACTTCAGTTGCGAGTGGATGAACAGAGTTGTTTAGATCATTGCAATCGGTATTATCTGCAACATATCCAATCGGATTATTGCATGACAAAAGAGAAATTGCGGTATTTCCAAAACCATCTGCATCAGCATCAACATACCAGGTTGATTGACCTGTTATAGATGGATCATCATTATCAATTGATCCGTCGCAATCATCATCGATACTATTACAAATTTCTGTTATTGAAGAATTAACAGATGCATTTGAATCATCACAATCGGTATTATCCGCAACATAACCTGATGGAATTTCGCAGGACAAAATTGAAACAGATGCGTCACCATAAGTATCCAGATCGGTATCTGCATACCAGGTTGATTGACCTGTTACTGTAGGATCATCATTATCAATTGATCCATCACAATCATCATCAATACCATTGCAAATCTCTGTAATTGATGAGTTAACAAATGCATTTGAATCATCGCAATCGGTATTATCTGCAACATATCCTACAGGATTATCGCAAGATAAAAGAGAAACTGCAGCGTCGCCGAAATCGTCTTCATCAGTATCAACATACCAGGTTGATTGACCTGTTATAGATGGATCATTATTATCAATTAATCCATCACAATCATCATCAATACTGTTACAAATTTCTGTAATTGATGAATTAACAAATGCATTTGAATCGTCGCAATCGCTATTATCCGCAACATATCCCGAAGGAATTTCACAGGAAAGGACTGAACTTGAAATATTTCCAAAACCATCAGCATCCGTATCAGCATACCATGTTGATTGACCTGTTATTGATGGATCATCATTATCGGTTAATGCATCACAATCATCATCCAAACCATTACAAATTTCCAGTCCATAAGGATGAACAGAAATATTTGTATCATCACAATCAGAATTATCTACAACAAATCCAACAGATGCATCGCAACCAATTTCAAAAACCAAAGGATTACCATAAGTATCACCATCATTATCTGCATAATAAGTTGCCAATACACCTTCATCGATAAGGGTATTACAATTGTCGTCAAAACCATTGCATAATTCATTGGCAACAGGATTTATCAATTCATTTTCATCGTTACAATCAGTATTGTCGGCAACATATCCCGGAAGAGCAGAACATGCTGTTGTTGTTGATGAAATATCGCCATATCCATCATTATCCTCATCAATATAAAATATTGTAGTGGGATAATATCCGGTTAATTTAATAATCCAAAAGTCTTCAGAACCTTTTGTTGTTTCTGATTTATCACCTGATACGCCGGATAACGATTTACTTAATACAGCAAGTCCTCCATCAGATACAGAAATAATTTCATTTGAATAATCATTTTGGTTGCCACCTAAACTTCTGTCGTAAATAATATCTCCATCGGTATCAGTTTTTACCATCCAGATATCATTTCCTCCATTGGATGCTTCAGATTTATCGCCGTTTATACCGGCACTTGTTGCACCTGTGATCATATAATTATTATCACCCAAAATAATTGCGTCAGTTGCATCTTCGGAAGAATTTGTGCCAAACAAGTTATTCCATAATAAAGTACCACTTGTATTTATTTTAACCATCCAATAATCATAAGAACCATGTGACGAACCGGAAACATCTCCTGTTGCACTTGATAAAGATTCGCCGGCAATTAAATAATCGTCCTCAGGAGTAGTTGTAATACTTTGACAAATATCGGCCTGAGTACCACCAAATCGTTTATCCCAAATTTTTGTTCCGCTTTCATCTGTTTTTAATATCCAATAGTCGAATCCGCCACGCGATGTTTGCGATTTATCTCCATTGAGACCAGATAGGGAATTTCCTGCAAGAATGTATCCACCATCTGATGCATTTACAACACTGTACAATTGATCGCTTGAAGTTCCGCCGAATCGTTTATCCCACAATTTAGTTCCACTTGTATTTATTTTAACCAACCAATAGTCAGCGCCACCGCGAGTTGCCTGTGATTTGTCGCCTGTAATACCGGATGATGATGTTCCGGCCAACAAATAATTTCCATCTGTGGTTTCTAACAGATCATTAAGATCATCAGCAGCAGATCCACCAAATCGTTTATCCCAAATTTTTGTTCCGGCATTATTTATTTTTATTACCCAATAATCGGTATTTCCGCGGGAGCTTTCTGTTTTATCACCACTAATTCCCGATGCAGAACTTCCACCTAATAAATATGCACCATCAGAAGTTTTAATAATACTTGTTAATTTATCTGATGCAGTTCCACCAAATCGGAAATCCCATTCTTTAACACCATTACTATCTGTTTTAATTATCCAGTAATCATCATTGCCTCTGGATATTTGTGTTTTATCTCCATTAATTCCTATATTGGTATAAGCACCTAAAATAAATCCACCATCATGTGCCTCTATCATTATTTGCGCATTGTCAACGGCAGTTGTTCCGAAGTCATGATCCCATGCAATAGTCGGAATTTCAGTGGAAGGTAATTCATCAATTATACCGTTGCAATTTTCATCAATACCATTACAAATTTCCTCGGAGTTTGGATAAGTAGTAGAAACTGCATCATCACAATCCTCATTATTAGTAACAGCACCTGAAATACTTTCGCAAGCATTTACCGCTGTTGCATTTTCATCACCAAATCCATCGCCATCGGCATCGGTATAATAATCAAGGAAAATTAATCCTTCATCAATATTGCCATCGCAATTATTGTCGATTGCATCACATATTTCGGAAGCTGTAGGATTAATTGTATTGTTTGTATCATCACAATCTGAATTATTTGTTACTGAGTCTGGCATTACAATACATGAATTAACCGCTGAAGCAGAATTATCGCCAAAACCATCGGAATCGGCATCGATATAATAATCGAGGTAACTTAATCCTTCATTAAATAATCCATTGCAGTTATTGTCAATTAAATCACATAACTCAATAGCTGCGGGATGTATTTCAGGATTTTCATCATCACAATCTCCTTCGCTTATGGTAAATCCATCACTATCTGCATCACCTTCACAAGGAAGTTCATCTATAATTCCGTTACAATTATTATCAGTTCCATCGCTACATAATTCCGGAGCATCGGGATTTATAGTTGAATTTGTATCATCACAATCAAAATTATTTCCTGAAGAGCCTAAAGGTACGCTGCATGCAAGTTCCGGGTTATCGGTAATATCTCCGAATCCATCATCATCATCATCGTCATAATATAAAACATTGCCAACAACAGATGGATCTTCCTCATCAATATATCCGTCGCAATCATTGTCGATTGCATCACAAATTTCCGTAGCAGAAGGATGTATTTCAGCATTGTTGTCATTACAATCATCAAAGTTGGAAACATAACCGGCAGGACTTTCGCAAGCTATAACTGAAATGGAAATATCACCAAACCCATCACCATCTTCATCGGCATAAAAAGTTTGTAGAAGTTCCGTTGATTCATTTATAGTTGCACTTTCAGTAATAGTTAAACCGGTATTATCAGTTACAGTGATTGAATAAGTTCCCGGTGCATCAATAATATAAGTACCATTCTCACCGGTGCTCCATGCAATTGAATAAGGAGTTTCCCCACCTGTAATAACAGCTGTAATAATTCCATCATTTGCATCAGGACAACTTTCATCGGTTACAATAAGATTTACATCAAATCCTCCAATAATTGTTGAAACTTCATTATCGGTATAATCATATTCAATTACTGAAGTATTTACTAATCTTGCAATAAGGGTTGTAGAATTATCAAGAACTATCCAGTCATGCAAAACATTAATTGATTCAAGTCCTGATAAGCTAAGTTCCCATGAATTGATCAGCGATTCTTCCAGATCATTGGTTATATAATATAATTTTAATGTTGTGTTACATTCTTGTTCGCCTTCGTTTGTTACAAGGATCTGAAGTTCAATTTCCTCTCCTTCGTCCGGATTATAATTGTTCGCAGCAATATATTCCACTGCGGGATTCGACGAGGCTCCTACAATAACTGCGCGGGTTGATTCATTGTCGTCTTCATCACTTTCTGCAATTTCTTCATCACTATCAATTATAGCGCGAATTATATGTGCACCACTTAAATCAGATGACCAGGTTACCGGAATTGCAACTGTATAATTGTCGCCATTTAATAATCCCGGAACAGGATAAACTGAACTCAATGGTATTTCATCAACGAGCACACTTAATTCCATTTCATCACCAACATTTGATATACCTGTATTTTCGTAAGTAACTAATAAGGAAATTTCTTCGAGATAGTCAGGATTTAATTCTGAAGGATTAATAAATTCAGACAATACCCGCATATCCGGATCTGCATTTACATTAATTGTTATTACAAGTTGGTCGTTGGCTGGTTCACAATCATAGAAATTGTTCAACGGATCTACTGTCATTGTGATTGTATATTCGCCACCTTCAATAAAAGTAAAAGGACTAGGTGAATTAACAGGAATTCCGCAACTGTAACATGTTTCTGTTACATCAGTTAAAACTGCATCTCCAAGACTTAATGTTCCGATAATACCAGGTCCTTCTATTTCGAACCTTACTGTTAATTCATCAGTATTAAACATGTCTAGTGATTTAATTGCTGCAGTTGGATAAACCGTTTCAAAAATATTGTATTCATATTCCCAGAAATCAGGTCCGCATTTTCCAAGTATAGCATGGTCCCAACACATTAATCCTGATCTATCATTATCAGTATGTGTTGTTTCTTCAATTAAAAGATCGGGGTCTATTACTGCGGTTAATAAATTATCGATTGCAGGTGCTGCCACGTCGATAGTAATAGTCTGCACCGCACCTGCTGCAATATTGCCCGCATAAGTTGCAGTAACAGTTGTGGCGTCATAAGAAAATTCCACATCAATTGGGCCAATTGCTTCGCCATCACCTGCATTTAATACGTTGGCGACAAATGTTACTATTCCGGTATAATCTCCTGCGATGGATGTTACATCTAATCCTTCACAATATTCAAAAACAAGATTTGGTGCGCACGCATTAAAATATACAGTAAATGAAAATAAATTATTATCAAAATTAGATTCCTCTATTGCTTCATCGTGATTTATATGTACAACATAATAATATGTTCCGTTGCCATAGTTTGAAAATGGTAAACTTGCAGCTACAGAGCCATCGGCCGGAATTGTTGAAACAGTGAAAATGGTTTCCGGTTGAACTATTCCGTTAAATGTTGTAAATAATTTACAATTCATAGTTCCTGTTGCGGAATTTCCGGAATTTGAAACAGTAAAATGAATATCAGCAGGAACTACATCACAAGCTCCCGTTCCACCACCACCTCCACCTCCTGCATCACCAAGCAGACTACCAACTGAAATATAATCACAATCATCATTATTCCAATAAATTGATTCTGTAATTGCATAATCTGCATTCACATTAACACAAATACTAAATGATCCGGGGTCATTAAATAAGATGCCGCTGAAATTTTGTGAAAAAGATTCACCGGGTAATAAAATAGGAATAATAATATCACTTAATATAGGAGTTCCTCCGGATTGTGTTATGCCCAGCAGTGTTGTTGTGCCGGTTGTGGCACTTCCGATATTTTCTACATAAATAGTTCCGGAAGCTGTGCTTCCCATTATTATTTCATCTTCATTGATATTTACAGTTGCTGTTAAGTCGGGTAATAATTCAGGAATTATTATTTGGAATTCCACAATATTAATTACACCGGTTAAAGTGAAATCGGTAATTGTGCCATGGATTTCATAGTGTCCTGCAGAAAAACCGGCTACAGGTATAGCAATTGAAAAATCGCCAAATGAATTTGTATAAGTGATAAATTCTGCTTCTAATCCTGGTATATTAAATGATACTTCAGCACCTGCACAACTTGGATCAAGTAGTTCAATTGGAATGCCATCATAATAGGCATGGCCATTATATACAACATAGGAACCGGGAACATTGTATGTTATTGATGGGTTAGCTGTTGCATTTGCAATAATAGTTCCCGGCACTTCAAAATCACCATTAATAAATGGTCTTACAGCTGTATTATCCAGCTCATTTGATTCGGAAATCATTTCTTCAACATCTACTGAAACAAGTATGGGACACCATGCATCAACAGAGGGTGTGATTATATCCCATGAAACGGTTGTTGATGTATTTGCAGCAAGAGAATAAATATATACATCGCCGTAATCACTTTCGTCAAACTGATTAAAGAGGTTAACAGTAAATGCTCCTGCAGGGGTAGATGATGCATTGTGAATTGTTGCAGTTACTGTTATGAGATCGCCTATTTCCGGTGTTATATCAGTGAAATTAATATCAGATGCAAAAATTTCGAGGTCGGGATCTTCCACTACATCAGGATAATTAAATGTTCCGAAATCATTAATACAAGCGGTATTTGTTTCAATTTTTGATGTCCAGTTTTCCCCTGGTGCCAAACCTGTAATACTTGCTAAATATATTTTTCCATCTGCGGTATTTAAATCAAGAATATCTGCAGGTGTCATAATTATTGTGCGATCATTTTCATCCGTATAGATTCCGTTATTTTCAAAATCCAATAATACTCTTGGGTAACTTACCGGAGGTAAATTATTTGTTGCATCAATATATTTAGTTTCAAAATAAAATATTTCGTAAGGATTGGCAACGAGCGGATTAATAATTGTTGATGTATAATTTAAATTTCCTGTATAAATAAAATACTGTTCATCTAAATTTATCAGTGCATTAAGGTCGTCGCAATCTCCCGTTAAATTTTCTAATTCTGTTGATGTAAATCCATACAATGGTCGTTCACAACTTATTATCGTTGTGCCTGTACCCCAATCATCTTCATCCTCATCAATATACCAGATCTGGCCTGGATACTCGAGAGCATCAGTATCATCGCAGTCTGTGCCATCGATAACAAAACCTGAAGGTGCGGAGCAAGCAGTTACAGTTACTGTAATATCACCAAAACCATCTGCGTCGGTATCTGCATAATAGGTTACAAAGGTCAGCCCATTATCTACTAAAAGATCACAATCATTATCTAAACCATCGCATAATTCGGGGGCGTCAATATAAATGGAAGCATTAGTATCATCGCAATCATTGGTATTAGAAACATATCCAATTGGAGGTGAACAAGTTGCAAGAATGGTTGTGCCATCTCCGAACCCATCACCATCATTATCCGGTGACCAAAATACTGTTATGCCTTCATCAATTGAACCGTCGCAGTTGTCGTCAATTTCGTTGCATATTTCGGTGCCAAGAGGATTAACATTGATATCGGTATCGTTGCAGTCGTCGTTATTTGATACATAATTAGCTGGTGCTGAACATGTAAAACCAATTGAAAATGGATCACCATATCCATCATTGTCAGAATCGAGATACCATATTGATGAAGTTGCAGGTGCGCTTAACTTGGCAAGCCACATATCGTACCCGCCGTTATTATCACTAACATCACCATCATTGGATAATGTAGAGGATGCCACTGTATAACCATCATCATCATCAGCAAGTATCATTGGTGATTCAAGTGGTGATTCAAATTCATTTCTTCTGTCACCTGCGGAACCGCCTAAACATTTTTGCCATAATAAATTACCTCCCTCATCCAATTTTACCACCCATATATCTTCAGAGCCATGGTTACCTGAAACATCCCCATCAGTAGAGGTTGTTGGGCCGGTAACAATGTAACCGCCGTCATCAGTATTTTTAATATCAAAAGCGTATTCATTACCGGTTCCACCAAGACATTTCTGCCAGATGAGTGAACCATCTGCGCTGCTTATTTTAACGATCCAGAAATCATATCCGCCATGATTACCTAAAACCTGCCCATTTGTTGAATTTGTTTTTCCGGCAACAATATAATTTCCATCATTAGTTGTGGTCATACTATAAATTTCTTCGTAACCACTGCCACCAAGTACAGATTGCCATTCAATATTTCCTGTAGCGCTGTCAATTTTAAATACCCAGAAATCGGATCCTCCCAAATGCGTTGTTACATCGCTTGTCACAAAATGGCTGCCGTTTCCGTTTGATGAACCTGCAATAATAAAATCACCATCAGAAGCTTCCATTACCGCATTACCGGTATTGGTTTCTGATGAGCCAAATGCCCTGTCCCATATAACGGCTCCATTCGTTCCTACCTTTGCAAAATATATATCATGGGGAACACCTGCAAAATAATCTTCATGAAAACTTGGGGCACCTGTATAATCTGTTGTTCCGGTTACTACATATCCGCCCGTACTGCGTTTAATAATTGATCGCACTTCGTGATAATTCGCAGTGCCGCCAAAGTTATTGTATTCATAATCCAGCTCAAGGGTTGTCGCATTTAAAGCGGCAAACCAGAAATGATCAGGATTCCAGGCATCACCGGATTTTTTACCCGCTATAATATATTTATCAATAGATTCATCATAGATACCTGCAAGTGGATACATTTGTCCATACATGCCGAAGGTGTTTTCCTCCACAGTTACTCCTGACATATTTAAGGATCTGAAATTTGCCTCTCTTCCATAATAACCCCACACTTCTCCAATTAGAAGATAACCTCCGTCAGGGGAATGTATAAAAGCATTTGCAAAGTCGTTTCCACCATTACCATAAGTTTGTTGCCATTGTATATCGGCAGGTGGATTTGCAAACCAGGATGGATCATCATCATCAATCAACCCATCACAATCGTTATCAATTTCATCGCATATCTCCTGTGCGCCAATATTTATCGAAGCATTTGTATCATCACAATCTTCATTATTTGTAATATAGCCCATGGGTGGTGAACAAGATTCAAGAACATTCATAACATCGCCATATCCATCACCATCATTATCCGGTGCCCAAAATGCTAACAGGCCATCATCTATTGAACCATCGCAGTTGTCATCAATACCATTACAATTTTCTAAAGCTAATGGATTAATGAGTTCGTTATTATCATCACAATCACCTTCTAATATAGTAAATCCATCTGCATCATCATCATAGAATTCACTTGATGTTGTATTTTCGAAATAATAATTATTTCTATCAAAATCACCTAACATTAAATCCTGATCGCCGTCACTGTCAAGATCAACAAATGTCGGCGCATATGGAACACCAATGTCAGTTAATGAAAAAGGATTTAATTGAGGTGAGTTGAATTGTGCGGTTTCAGAAGAACCAATATTTTCATAATAAAGCAGGTCACCCCCGCTGGCAACGACTAATAAATCAAAGTCATCGTCATGATCCAAATCGATGACATCCATGTAAAAAAAGCCTCCAAGCACCGCCAGTGAAAATGGATTAATTTGGACAGCGGAATAGGAGGGAGAGGAAATAGTGCCTATATTTTGGTAATAGTGAAAATTGCCACCATAATCTGATGTAATTAAATCCTGATCACCATCAGAATCTAAATCAACAAAATTTGGATTACATCCAGTACCATTATCAGTTAAAGAAAAAGGATTCAACTGAACTACATCAAAGGAAGGTGAAAAAGCCGTACCAATATTTTGGAAATATTGGAAGTCGCCATAACTACTTCCTGCCATCAAATCCATATCGCCATCATTATCAATATCAAAACAGCTCATTGATGAGCCTGCTCCAATATAAGCAAGCGAAAATGGATTTAGCACGCCGGCAGTAAAGGTTGGTAATGAAGTTGTGCCCGTATTTTGGTAATAAAGAAACCCGCCAAATTGTTCTCCTGAAATTAAATCTTGATCTCCGTCATTATCCAGATCTGCGAAGTGAGGAGTGTTTAGTGTAGTATTCACAGATATCGAAAAGGGGTTGGATAAAGCTGTCTCAAAGGTAATTTGTGCGGTAACTTCATTTGGAATTACTAAAAATAAACAGCTTGTAATTGCAACAACTTTTTCAAATGATTTAATCACTTTCTTTGTTTTTGCTGTTAAAGTGTTCATGGTAATGAACAATGGGTTTGTAATAGTTTTCATAAAATAGGTTTAGCTTTTGTTAAATTTTAATCTAATGAATTGATCATATTTAATTAAACCCAAAACTATCTTAGTGATACTGCTCTCTGCAATAGCCAAATATGATGATTTAATGAAATAGTAAAAAGCACAGGGCGCAGAAATGCAGGGCAATGTATGATGCAGTGAAAGAGTCGTACTACCTGATTAAATTGGTATTACACCAGATTCTCCTTTAGTGCTTTGGAAACCGCTTCAGTCATAGAAGCAACGTGTAGCTTTTCGTATATTTTACGGATATGGGAGTGTACAGTATCGTAACTTATATTCAGTTCGTTGGCAATGAGTTTATAGCTCAATCCTTTTACTAATAATTCAAGCACCTCTTTTTCGCGTTTACTTAAATTATAATCTACATCTGCTATTTGTTTTTCGGAAAGATTTTTCTGAAAAAGATTTAATACTTTGCTTGCTATCTGGGGTGTCATTGGTGCACCGCCGTTGTATACATCTTTAATCGCCTCTATAATTTGTGCCGGGGGAGTGCTTTTCAATATATATCCCGATGCTCCAAAACAAATGGAGTAGAATATTTTATCATCCTCATCAAAAATGGTTTGCATTATCACTTTTATTGCGGGAAATTTTTCACTTACCATTTTTACGGCATTAATTCCTGTTGTTCCGGGCATTTCAATATCCATCAGGATAACATCGGGGTCTGCTTTTTCAACATCTTTGAGTACATTATTACAGTTGGGAAAGCCGCCACCCCACTCAAGACCGGGAGTTCCCTTAATGATTATGGACAATGCATCCCTCACCTTCTTATGATCGTCGAAAACTGTTACACGAATTGCCATATAAAATATTTAATGTAAAGTTCTGTTATGTTTTGAAATTTTCCTATCACCATTTATGGTGATTTAAACTATTGGAAAACGGATTTTAACGCTTGTTCCTTCATTCACTTCTGAAATAATATCTAATTGTAACTTACTCTGTTCTGCTCTTTGCGCCATATTTCTAAGTCCATTGCCCTCAAATTCAATTTTAGGATCAAAACCGATACCATCGTCTTTTAAGCTGATTATTATTTCTTCCTGAAATTTTTGCAAAGTAATGAATACGTTTTTTGCTTTCGAATATTTTGCTGCATTGGTAATTAATTCTTTTAATATCATAAACAGGTGATGCCTTATATCCATGTGTAATTCGATGTGATTAACAGCAGGATCTGTATTAAAATGCAAGGTCATATTTTGTGCTTGCAGAATCCTGAGAGCATAATTCCGCACTCTTTGTATCAGGTTTTCAAAACTGTCGTTAACAGGGTTTATGGCCCAAACAAGATCACTCATTTTTCCCATCAGTTCTCGTGAAGTATCCGCTATTTCCGAAAGATAATTTTGTGCCTCTGCGGTTTGATTATTATTAATTTGTTCATTTATAACACCGCTATACATTGAAATACTTGTAAGTGCACCTCCAATATCATCATGAAGGTCCTTGCTGATGCGCATTCTGTCTTTTTCCAGTTGTTGTTGATAATCCAGTTTTCGTTGTAATTGCCGGCGGTTAAATAGTAGAATAGTAATTGTAAAAAGAGAACATGCAAGAAAAACAATAACTACAATTTGAACTTCACGCTTGTTGAGCATTATTTGTTGCATCTCGTTTTGTTCTGCAAGAAATCGGTTTTTGGTATCTTTTTTTTCAGTTTCATATTTTGTATGCATCTCGGCTATGACACGTGTTTTCTCTTCGTTGTAGATGGAAGCATTATATCTAATATAATCGTTCAGATATTCAGATGCTTTTTTATAATTCCCTAAATTATTGTGAATATAAGCCAGGTTTTCTGCATTTACTTTTAATATGTCTTTTTTATCGGCTTCAATGGCTAAAAGATTGCTTTCCTCAAAAAAACCTAAGGCGATTTTGTAATTTTTTAATTCCACATTTAATAATCCGATATTGCTTAATGCCTGGCATAACTCCGCAGAATTTCCTGCTCTATAAATATTCATTGCCTTTTCAAAACAATATAAGGCGCTGTCGAGATCCTTATTTATACGCGATTGATAAATTAAACCTGCGTTGCTATATGCATCTGCTAAAATATTATCCTCTGCAAGCCATTCCTTATTTTTAAATACTACATTTAAATGCACCAAAGCGGTATCCAACAAATGATCATAATTGGAATTTAATCCAACACTATCGATTAAGGTTGAACTTAAATTTACATGTGCTTTCAATGTTTTTAATGTATCATTTAAATGTTGAGCAAGTTTAAGATACTTTATATTGTATTTATACGCCTCTGTATAATCACCGTTTTTATTAAAATCGATGCCGAGATTATTAGTATAATCTGCTAGATCTGCGGTATCTTGAAATAATTCAGCGATCTTTACCGCTTCCAGGTGGTAATAAATAGCTGAATCGTAATTATTCATTTTATTGAATATATTTCCAATATTATTATAACTTCTTCCAATTGCCAGACTGTCTTTATCCAATTGCCTGTAATAAAGACTTTTGCTGTGATAATAAATTGCTGAATCGTTGTTTCCAATGTTTTTTTCCAATATACCAAGTCTTGTATATCCTTCTCCAAGTCCTTTTTTATAATCTATTTTAGAAGAATGTTCAATTGCTTTTAATGCAAGTAATTTTGAAGAGTCAGGATACAAGGTTCTGATCTTAAAACTCAGTGAATTCAGCTGATTTATTTCTGCAGTATCCTTTAAATATTCAGAATTAGAGAGTTGATTATGTATTTCTTGCTTTTTATTACAGGCATAAAACAAAAGACAAAACAATAACAAAAGATATATAATAGGATTTTTTATGGAGGCATTTAATTGGTTCAAGGATTGCTGTATTATTTTGATCCAAATTTAATCATCACCAGAGGAATCAGATTCCGATTGGCTGGTTGTTCCTTTCCCTTTTGAAGTTGAACCTGATGGAGTTTTAACATTTATCTCAACAAATTCATAAGTGCTAGGGTCGTATCCGGAAAGATTAAATACCCTTTCTTCCTCAATACCTGATCCGGAAATGCTGTTCAATGTGTATTCTAAAGTGATACGATGATTGGCGCTATCGGTTGTAATGGTTGGACTTGTTGAAAGCGAAAAATTCTGAGCTGTAAGATCGATATAACTATATACTTCGGTATTGCTAACAGAAATCAATTTTATCCAGCAAAATGGTTTTATCGGATTTGATAAAAAGTGATTTACATTAAGTCGCATTACAACTTTTCCTTTTAAAGTTGTATCCTGCATAACTACAATTATCACTTTATTTGCCGAAGAACTTCCAGGTATGTTGTAACTGCCTGAATAAACATCCGGCCCCGAACCCGGACTAACCAAACATGTTAAAAGGATAGTATTGCTATCAGGTGTTGAAGGAATAACATTATTCACCTTGTATTCTGTGGTTGCCGTAACGAGGTTAATAAAATATTCCACTTTCTTGGTACTAGAGGATTCATTTATCCAACCATAGGGTTTTAATGGCATCATAAGTTAAATGTTTAATTTGTTTTGAAAGAGTATTTATTTTTTTAACTGTTCCACAATTTCATTTACAGTAGGCATTTTCTTTTTGGTCAGATAAAATTGTTGTTGTATCAATAGGATGGTACCTGCAATAATAGCGGCTGCCTGACTACTACCTGAAATTGAAGTATAACTAGTTTTTGATTCAATTCCGGTGGAAATAGTATTATATCCCGGGGCATTGAGAAAATAATTATTGAATATAGTATTTCCCGGATTTATCCGCTGGCTAAATTCCGTATACTCTCCTAATTTTTTTTCGGTTGCATCATTATAGGTTGCAGCACAAGCAATAACATGTTGCAGATATGCAGGATATGCAAGTCCGTTTATATTTTGAAATTGGTCGTAGTTATTTCCGCTGCTGCATATTACGGGAATATTCTGAACGTAAAATTCTTTTATTAATCTGGCTATTCTATGATGTTGCGTTACTACATACCGATCAACATTATCAAATGCATTAAAACATATTACAATTGCAGTAACCTTATATTTTTGTTTTTTCTTTTTATTATGATCTCGTATGCGTTCCAGACCATCAGCAATGTGCCATAAAGCAGTTTCGTCATTTTCGCCAAGGGTGATTTTTACAGAAACAATTTTAGCTCCCGGAGCAATTCCTTTTATTTGTTTTACTTTTTTACTTTCGCTACCGGCTATTATTCCGGCTATATGAGTACCATGACCCTGCCTATCCTCCACATATTCAGTATTTCCATTAAAATTAATTTTGCTAACGATCTTTCCCTTTAAGTCGTCGTGTTCGAAAACTCCGGTATCAAGTATGCCGATAACCATACCGGAACCATCAATTTCCTTTTTAGTTTTAATAATCGAACCCTGTAGTGGAAATTTGTTTTTACTTATTAATTTTTGAATAGCACTTTCTTCGATCGGCCTTATGGTCGCATTATTTATTTGCCCGTTATTGGCGTTTTGTGTATTATAATTACGACCAATAGTTGCAGAAGCTTTCGGTGATTTTTTAACAGAGTTTCCTCTCTTTGTTACGCTCTTTTTCTGAACAGGAGTAGGGTTTTTTTTAATATCCCTTTTACTTGTTTTTGTGGTTTTTCCGGATGATTTTGGCATATAGGGTAATTTAATTGTCAAATGTAAAACAATCAGAATCCAAGCTACAATAGCCAAAAATGGTTATTGTATATAAAATAAATATCAATTAAAGGTCAAACAAGTCGCTATTATCTTATACAAATATAATAAAAATGGTCATAGAATTAGGGACTATGGACAGGGCATATGGGGACAGGAAACCAATCGTGTGTATTTAGTAAAATTTCGCAAAAAATTTAAACTCCTTACACCTTTTTTGACCTATGACCTAGGAAATAAGACATAGGAAAACAAAGGGTGGGGTTGGCAAAAATTTCGCAAGAAATTTAAACTCCTTACTCCTCTCTCCTCATTAAAACATCTCAAACTTTATCGTCTCAAACTGATCATTCTTTGTAAATTTCAGTATGTAAGTGCCTGCAGTAATTTGGCCGGGATATAACATTATGGAATTAATTCCATTGTTGAGGAAAATGTTTTTATTGTAAATGATCCTTCCCGAAATATCAATAATTTCGAAACTTCCAATACCTTCCGTAGTAGAAACTATAGAAACATTTAATTCGCCGTTTGCGGGATTGCTTGAATTTAAAACAATGGAGTTTACATTTAATTCTTCTGATCGAATCGCGATAATTCCTGAATAAGAAACAGTTCCGTCAAGGTCCTGTTCTCTTAACCGATAATAATTTATAGATGCTGCCGGTTTTGTGTCGGTAAAAGAATAATCTATCGCATAATTGCTGTTTCCTGCGGCAGGTAATGAACCAATCGCCTCAAATGAAAATCCGTCAAACGACCTTTCTACAATAAATAATTCGCTGTTCTGTTCTGAAGATGTGGACCAGTGCAAATAATTCATTCCATCCGCATGATATCCGTTGAAGGAAGTTAAGGTAATGGGCAATAAACAGGGATTTGTTACCGTAACATTATCAGTTATAATATTTCCGCATGCATCGGTTACGGTTAATGTTACCACAGTAACTCCAAGCGGATAAACATCAGTATCAACCATACCGGTTCCGCCTGATGGTGACCATGAGTAAGTATATGGTGGTACTCCATATAAAACGCTTGCCGTAAAAGTTGCAGTTTGATTAATACAATCTGTTATGGTATAGGTATCCATCCCGATTGCGCCAATTACCGCAAGTGGTTCTATGGTGTGACCTTCTATAGTTACATCAATTCTTTGAATACGAATACATGAGGTAGCACAAGGAGTTGATGAACATGCATTTCTCAATAAGCCAACAGTAAATGGAATATTATAAGATGCACATTGAGGAGGGAGACAAGTAACTAAACCTGGTTGTGATGGTGTGGTGGCTCCCCATACAGGTGGTGAATAAAAGCCGCAAGCACCGGCGCATACCCAATATAACGTAGGATCTGTGGGGCTTGTTCCGCATGAAGTTGTAAAACGTGTATAAGATTTATCTATATAACATCTTTGAGCTGCAGTAACACCACAGGTCCCTAACACAGAACCATATACTTCCCAATATATTGTGGCGTTTGTTAGTGTTGCATTGGTTGGGGTTGCTACGTTCACAACATAATCACAAGTTGTTAAATAGTTTGAACCGATTGTCCCGAGCCACAAAGTAGTGATAAATACTAATGGATCGATTGTAATCGGAAAAACTCTATTCTCATCTTTTAAATAGTCATTACTTACAAAAAGTTGAATTTTACAATATTCACCGTCTGTTATTATCTTATATCCTGAGTTGAATAAGACACTGTCCCGTTTTTCTGATGAATCAGAATCATAAATCACAGGTCTCAAAAATCGTACATATTCAATTTCATATTGGTCTACAAGAAGAAGATCTCCCTCCCAAATTCCATTTGCATTAAATGAACCTTCATATTGATCATAAATGATATGCATGTACTCTGGTAAATCCAGAATATCTTCAAAAATTGTAAATTTATCATTAACATTAATTGCGCTGAGATCATTCAAAATAAAATTAGTTTTTATACTTGATTCTTCATATTTGATCTCTGTATTGATACCATTCCATGTATTATTTATCTTACATCCATCATTTCCAACTGTATAATTTGAATATTCCGCGTTTATTGGAACAGATGCGGAAATTCCATCTGTAGTATTTACTGAAAATATAGAAAGTGATTTATTGAATTTTATTGATTTTGAACCACCAATTTCCAATTGAGAATAACCTTCCAAAAGATTTAAGGAAGTAGAAAAATTTTGTTGTGTTGCGGAATATATTCCGGGAATATCAGTTGGTTTTAATCTAGGGTCAATGGAAATAAATTCGTTTTTTTCATTTTTGAAATGCAAATCTTTATTGGAGGTCTGTTTATAAAAATAGCTTCCTAAACTTCCTTTTTTTACATAATAACGCGTGTTTTCTGTTCTTCTGTCAAGTAGCTCAATACAGTCTTCACATGGAGTATCATATGGGTTTTTTCCGAATTCAGGATGCGAATAAACAAATTCCGGTGATAAAATCATTAATTCTTCCGAAATGTTTGTTTGTTCCAATGGTGAAAATGATTCAAAATTAATAATTCGTTCACCCTTTAGTCCAATAGAATTAGTCTGCGCATACGAGCGTTGAGGAGCATTCAATATTAATATCCACAAACAAAGAGTTAATTTTCTTTTCATAGCCTGAAAACTATTGTAAATATAGGTCATTATAAGAAAAATAAAAAAAAGGTTACCCGAACCGGGTAACCTTTTTTTTATTAAAGGGCTGTTTTATTTTGTTAAAACAACTTTTGAGTTATATTCTTGTTCAGATCCATCAACGGTTATTTTGATAAGATAAACTCCTGCCGGGTAATTCAGGTTGATACTTTCCTGAACAGTGCCATTATTTACAGGTGCTGTTGCTGAATAAACCATATCCCCAAGTATATTATACACTTTAATAAAGGCTAATTCAGCGTTAGAGCCACCCATATTTAGGTTAATATTGGTAAGTCCTGTGCTTGGATTTGGATATACGTCAAAAGAAGCTTCTATCGATTCTCCTTCCTTACAAGCGGTAACAACAATCGCTGCAGTCTCTCTGGAACATCCAAAAGCATTTGTGATCATGCAACTATAGCTACCGGCTGTTACTGGAAAATATTGATATGTGGTAGCACCGCCAATTGGTGTGCCCGCTAATTTCCACTGCCAGGAATAAGTGGCATCATAAGAAGCTTTCAATTTTACCGTTGTGCAAAGACTGGTTCCGTTAGGAGCAGAGATATTTGCATTAGGAGCCGGATTGATGGAAACCAGGGTTGGGGAAGATAATGCAAAACAACCTTCAGGAATATTTACCTGTACCTGATAATAAGCCGGTTTATTTGCGGTATAAGTGATATTAGTTGCCCCAATTATAACGTTTCCATTTTTAAACCACTGATAGGTATAACCTACTCCTGCATTTGCGGTAAGTACAACACCGATATCTTTGCAACCGGAAGCAGTGCCGGCAGGGGAAACTGTTGCAGAAGCAGTTTCTTCATCAATGGTGCCATTACAGTCATTATCAAGTCCATCGCAAACTTCGGGATTACCAGGATAAACGGTGGACTGGGTATCATCACAATCTGTGTTATCGGCTGAATAACCACCCGGTAAACTACATGCTAGGGTTGTAGAACCTGCATCACCATAAGTATCTCCATCTGTATCCGCATAATAGGTTTCTGGAATATCAATAGTAATAGTTAAAGAGCCGCATGCGGTATTCACGCCATTACAAGGGTCTTCAGCACGAACATAATAGGTAGTATTTATAGTTGGAGATACAGAAATTGTACTTCCGGTTCCAACTAAGGTTGTTCCACATCCATCAGTATACCAATTATATGTAGCATAAGGATTTAAGATACCATCTATAACAGAAATATCCATTTCGTCACCAAGACATAAAGTAGCGTCTCCGGAGGTAGTTGGAGTTGTTGAAAGTGGTGTGATAACACCTTCAATCATAAAACGACCTAAGGTGGTATACATTAAAGGAATTCCACCCGCTAGTCCTGTTGCATAATAGGCATTACTGCGGGCAGGAAATGGCTCTGCCTGAGTTCCAACTGGATAATAAGCAATTACACTTATAGTTTGAGCAAGGCCAACATAAACATAAGCATCTGTAAAATTTGGTGGAGTTTCAATATCGAATGTTACATAAGTACCAATATCTGCAGGCATAATTGTATAATCAGCAGATTGGCCAACTATAACTCCTGCGGCATCCAATACAACAGCATATACTATGTTAAATGCACTATTTGCATCGCCCATATATACTCTTACCTGCGGTACATTGCTGCAACCATCAATATGATATCTGTTTAATATTAAACCTGAGCCTAATCCATATCCAACACCACCTGTGCTTGTAGATAAATCAGAATAATTATAGGAGTCAGGAGTTACATTATGACGATATCCTTTTGAATTGTTAGCGGTTATAGTTTCACCTACTATTGGAGTAACGGAAACAATTGCTGTATCAAGTTCTGTTAAAGTAGCATTCCATCCAAGGTCATCAACTGTAGCAGTTAATCCCGCGCCTAAAATTACCGGTATGGATGATGAATGTCTTACCGTTAATGTTGCCTTTTCTAAAATAGTAAAATCTACATTAAAGGAGTGTGAAACGGCAGAAACATTTTTTACTATCGCCTGCAATGGCTGTGGATTTCCAAATAATGCAGCAGTTGTTCCAAGTGTATAAAGATTCTGAACCTGAATTATATCAGAATTCACCGTGCCGAATCTTGTTTCAGGTCTGAATGCCGTAAGTACCATAGCAGTTCCATTCACAGTTTGACTTTGATAAGTTGCAGCACTACCCGTGATTAATGCATTACAAGAAACAGTTGGAGCCCCAATTGGAGTGGCTAAAGTTGTAGTTGTTTGGTATTCAAATGCAACGTATACTCCCTGTCCAGCTATAGTGGTAAAAACAGAAGTTCCCGGCCCGCCGACAGGTAGGTCAATATTAATTTGGGCAGCAGTAGCCGGAATAGTTATAGTGCCATCGTAAATTTTGGTCATACCGGCAGTAGAAAATGTGGTACCCTTTGTATAAGCAAGATCGGTTGTGCTTTGAACCCAAATTTTAAGACTACCTGTAGTAGCAATACTTTGAGTAGTAGGTGCGCCCGCGCCTAGGGGGTTGTTCCAGGTCCAACCTACAGAAGTGATATTGTCAGCACCGTAACCGGAAGCTGTCATTTCAGAAGGGAAGATGATGTACATCGTGTTGATAAATAACCTAGTACCCTGGGGTGCACGACCGTTACCTGATGTTGCGTTAGAAGCCATAGGTAATACGCTAACAAATGTTTGTGCAAACAAAGACGCAGATAGCATAAGAGCTAAAAGGAACGCGGCTGTTCGCATTTTACCGCCAGTAACAAAAGCCGACAGCTTTTTCATGCGATTTTGTGTGAAATTTTTCGTCATAATAAATGTGTTTGAGTGTTAGAAAAGAAAAAATTGTTTTCAAATTCCCGGCATTGTAAGGTGATATTGCGGGCAAACTTGTGTTTTTAAGTGGTGTTAACTTATTACCAAATCTAAACATCTAAAGTCTGTATTTCCAAATTTTTTAGGATATTTATTTTCGTGAGCAGTCTGAATAACATTGATTTTCGATGTTTTTTGCAGTTTTATGGTGTAAAAAGAACAATAAGGTAAATTGTAAATTAAATTTTAATAAATTTTAATGCGATAACGTTTAAAATAAATGGACAAAATATAACCGCATTTTAATTGGAAAACAGGTACTGGAAAGAATATTCTTTTTATAGGATACAATTTTATTTATCTACTTTTGATACTTAACAATTTTTTATGGAAATTTCAAACATTCTCGGAACAATTGGAGTTACTTTATTATTGCTTGCCTATTTTTTACACTTAAGAAATATCATTTCTCATACAGGAATAATTTATATCACACTTAATTTCTCAGGTGCAGTAATCGCATGTATTTCATCTTTATTATTGCAATTTTATCCCTTTGTAGTATTGGAGGGAATATGGGCAATTGTTTCTTTGTTGCCATTTATTAAAAGGAGTAATGAATAAGGAGAAAGGAGTTTAAATTTCTTGCGAAATTTTACTAAATCCCACCGTTTGTTTTCCCGATTCCCGCGTCCCGATTCCCGCGTCCAGTTTCACATCTCCCTAAATCCCACCGTTTGTTTTCCTATGTCTTATTTCCTATTTCCTATTTCTAATTCTCACATTGTGTAATCACTAAATTCGCTTCACTAACATTCATATTGTTATACAATCCAACATCCTTTGCTTTTAATGCATATTCTTTAGCATGTATTTTGTCGTTTACCTTAAGATATAAATTTGCTGCAACTAAATAATTATAATATTCAGGTCGAAGTTCCGCGCAGCGCACTGCAAATTTTACAGCCTTATCTAATGCATCTGCATCACTGCCATTCTTGATAAAAACATCGGATATCCTGCGCAGGTAGTTCGCATCGTTCCAAACAAAACGTTCAGTTCCTTTTAGGGCAACGATCATATAATTATCCCAAAGTTTATTTTTTTCATAAACATTGAGATCGTTTATAAATATTAGTGAATCCACAATTTGCAGATGTAATTGCTCCGCAGCTTTTCTGTTTTTAAAGTATACTGTTGTGTCATTTGAGTTAGCCGGCGATTGCAAATTATAGGCTGCGGTGAGATATATTTTTCTATCAACTTTTTTTGGCGTTACAATTGCACCAAAAGCATCCCTGTTTTTAATCATATACTTAAATACTTCCGAACCCATGTCACTCACACTCATGCTGAATATTTTCCAGTTTGCAGCTGTGATCTCCGGATTTTTATCATGTGCATGAAAATACATATTTGCAACCGATTGCGTTTGTAATCTTCCCCGCGATAAAACCAATAAATAATTATAACAAGCCGTGGAATCTTTCGTGTTTTTTTCAAATGCGGTTTTTACTGTCGGTATTTGATTTTTGGGATCAAGAGCTAATCTCCCCTGATTAATAAATTCTTCCGTTTTAAATTCCCCAACAAATTGATATAACAATTCAGCATTGCTGTTTAAAATTATAAAAGTGGGAAAGGAGGTGATATAAAACCTTTTTAAGTACGATTTTGCTTTGTCGGGTTCCTGCAGATCTTCTTTTATGCAGATATAGTTTTTATTGTAAAAGTTAGCGAGTACGGTGTCGATAAAAACTTCATTCAACATTTTTTCGCAATGTCCGCATGTTGATTGATAGGCCATAAATAAAACAGGTTTACCTTCTATAGCCGAAGTTTTAACCGCTTCCTCCAACGTTAATGACCTGAAATTGATCGATTGTGAAAGAATTTTATTTGTGGAAATGCTCAACAAGAAGAAGAAAACCGTAAAATATTTCATCGATCCAAAGTTATACATTTGATGGAAAAGCGATTGGCAATACACAAAAATCTCTCCAAAACACGTCATAAAACAGCACAATTGTTTAGCTTTGCGCCGTGATGAATGAATTGCATAAACTTTTAGAAGCCCTTATTTTCAGCTCCGAACAGCCAATAACTGCAGCTGAATTACAAACTATACTTTTTACCTATTCGGGGGAGGAAGTGAGTCTGGAAGCTATTCAGGAGCATGTTGATGCACTGCAAACCAAATACGAAAGCGACGATTTTGTATTTGAGATCGTTAAAACCGGCGGCGGTTATCAGTTTCTGTCAAAACCTTACTATCACAAACCCATTACCACTTTATTGCAACACAGGGCAAAACGAAAATTGTCGGTAGCTGCTTTAGAGTGTCTTTCGATGATTGCTTATTCCCAACCCATCACAAAAATTGAGATTGAGCAAATACGCGGTGTAAACTGCGACCATACCATTCAGAAACTGATGGAAAGGGATCTTATTAAGATCATCGGCAGAAGTGATACGGCAGGCCGGCCATTATTATATGGAACTACACAGTATTTTATGGATTATTTCGGCATAAACGGATTGGAAGAATTGCCGCGTTTGAAAGAATTTGAGCAAAAGGATATGAGTATTGGTGCTCCTTCCGAGATCATGGAAACCATGAGTGAAGAAGATGCCTACAATCAGGTGACGTTAAATAATGGTCGCCGTATAGAAACGGAAATGGAAACTGAACCCGTTTTGGAAGATAACACTCAGGAAGAGGTCCTGACTAACGAGCGTCGCGACGATGCCCAACAAGAAAATTATGAAGAGAACGAACAACAAGACGAACCGGAACTCGGATCGTCCGGCGAAGAGAACCAGCCAGACAACGACCAACCGGAAGAGAACTGAAGATTCTCCCCGATCTACTGATCGTAAAAGGCCTGAGTTCAAACCCGATCTCAATAAAAAGGATGTTGCTCCCAAAAGCAATCCCAACCGCAAACAAGAGCGTTTGGAAAGGGCAAAAAAATACTCCAAAAAACCCGATGAAAATGGGGTAAGACACACACCGTCTTTAAGCAAAAAAAATACGGATACCCGAAAGCCGGAAGTGGGCGAAATTAAGAAACCACTGGATAAAAAACCTTTTCACAGCAAATTTTCTGAACCTCAGCGTTATGGTATAAATAAAGAAGACATAAAAAATGCCAGGCGAGAGGAAAAGAAAAGCAGATATGGAGATAAGACAGAATCTAATCCGAAAAAAAGTTTTAAAGAAAATAGAAATCATTCTAAAGATCGCGACAGAAAAAATTTCACTACTAAAAATGAAGACAAAGAAAACAGATTTGGCACAACTAAAATAGAACCCGAATTTAAGAAAACTGAAAAAGAAAGCGGTAAAACTAAATTTGTAAAAAATCTGCAAAAATTCAGTGAAAAAAGAAAGGTAAATAAAAGACCCGGCCTGGTAAAAAATCCATCTACATTAAATTTATCGAAACCAACTCCTTTGTCGGAGGATGGTACACGATTGAATAAATACCTCGCTAATTCAGGTGTAGCGGCGCGCAGAAAATGTGATGAAATAATTGAAAAAGGAGAAGTTACCGTTAATGGAAAAGTAGTGCGCGAAATGGGTTACAAAGTAAAACCCGGCGACAGTGTAAAATATAAGAACAAACCGGTTAAACCGGTTAATTATGTGTATATTTTGTTGAATAAACCAAAAGATTATTTAACAACAGTAGAGGATGATAAAGGAAGAAATACGGTAATGGAATTAATTTCCAATGCAACAACAGAACGCGTTTTTCCTGTGGGAAGATTAGACAGAAATACAACAGGATTATTATTGTTGACCAACGACGGCGACCTAGCACAAAAATTAGCGCATCCAAGTTTTGGAGCTAAAAAGATATACGAAGTGGAAGTTGATAAACCGGTAACACAAGCCGACATGCAAAGAATTTCTGATGGAGTAATGCTGGAAGATGGATTGGCAATTGTTGATGGAATAGACTACGCACATCACACCCAAAGAAATATTTTAGGTATTTCCTTACACATCGGAAAAAACAGAATTGTACGCCGAATATTTGAATCGCTTGGATACAAAGTAGAGCGTCTCGACAGAACACTTTATGCCGGATTAACCAAACGCGACCTTCCGAGAGGAAGATGGAGATATTTAGCGGAGAGGGAGATAATTAAGTTGAAGTATTTGAAGTGAGACACGGGTATCGTGACACAGGAATCGGGAAAACAAATGGTGGAATTTAATAAAATTTCGAAAGAAATTTGAACTCCTTTTTCCTCACTCCTTCCTCCTTTTTTTTATCACGGGAAAACAAACGGTGGGATTTTAAAAGATTTCCTACCCGCGAGATAGTGAGGCTCTCGCTCCCAGCGAGGGTCTCACTAAGGGCAAACGACCAAAGAAAACAAACGGTGTGTTCTGCAAATATTTTCTAATTTTATCCTGTGAATAAATATCTGCTTCTTTTTGGTTATGTTTTAGTTTGTAGTTGTTCCTCAAATGAAAAAAATGATATTGAAAACTTAAATTCAATTAAAACAAATTCTGATACATCAACTAAGTCTTCATCTTTTCCAAAAGTTCAGGTAGATTCTACTCGCGATTATAACAATTTTTATATTGCTGAAAATTATAACGGAATAATTGAAATTAGGAATAAATTATCCAATAATCCGAAAGCGCAAGTTTTTAC
>JAYSYX010000047.1:0-2208 GCA_043727235.1 Bacteroidota bacterium | reverse complement strand
GAGAAAAATCGTCAATTACCGAAGATGCAACTCATTACTCATAACTCATTACTCATTTCGTCAATCGTCAATCGTGAAGCGTGAATTTAGATCCACTTAACCATAAGGCTATTGATTAAAACATGAACGTTTTTCTAAGTCGGAGCTTACTCACCACTCACCATTCACCACTTTCCCATGCTCAATTCCCTAGTCTTCCAGTGCATTCTCCCATTTGCTCACTGCAGCGGTTGCAATTGCATTTCCAATTACATTCGTGGCGCTTCTTCCCATATCAAGAAAAGTATCTATTCCTAATAATAATATTAATCCTGCCTGAGGAATATTGAACATGGAAATTGTTGCCGCAATTACAACCAGACTTGCCCGGGGCACTGCTGCAATTCCTTTACTGGTTATCATTAGCGTTAACAACATGGTAATTTCCTGTGAAAGCGTGAGATCAATTCCGTAACACTGCGCAATAAATATACTTGCGAAGGTCATATACATCATGCTGCCGTCCAGGTTAAATGAATAACCTAAGGGAAGTGTAAAACTTACGATCTTATTATTACATCCGAAGCGCTCGAGTTCTGTAATTAATTTGGGAAAGGCTGCTTCACTGCTGGCTGTGCTGAATGCCAACAGGAATGGCTCTTTAATTCTTCGCAGTAAAGTGAAAACTCTTCTTCGCAAAACAGCAAATCCTGCAGAAATTAATACGATCCAAAGTATTAATAATCCGAGATAAAATTCGCCCATAAATACAGCATAGGTTACCAGCACATCTAAACCTTTGGTTGTTATGACAGAACACATTGCAGCAAATACTGCATATGGTGCAAAACCCATCACATAAATGGTAATTTTTATCATGATATGCGAAAGAGTATCCAAAGCATTTACAATTGGTTTTGTTTTTTCACCAATTGCTGCACAAGCAACACCAAAAAATAAACTGAAGACAACGATCTGCAATATTTCATTTTCTGCCATCGCTTTAAAAATGCTTGTAGGAAATACATGTGTGATAAAAGTAACAAGCGACAATGCACCGCCATCTACACCTGTGGAAACATTATCGGCAGGCAAGGGTAAATTCATTCGGGCTCCCGGTTGTAAGGCATTTACTAAAACCATTCCAAGTGTGAGGGAAACAAGACTTGCCGTTATAAACCACAACATTGTTTTACCTCCTACTCTACCTACTGTTTTAACATCGCCGGTTTTAGCAATTCCCACAATTAATGTTGAAAGTACCAGCGGTGCAATTATCATTTTAATTAGGGATAAAAAAATTGAGGTTAAAATAGAAATATTTGACGCGATCTTTTTTATTAATGTAATTTCAACAGCACCGTTTTTTGCACCCGTTATATCACAATCAAGGTCTTCCGATTTGCCCGAACTCACATTGGGAGGTATGAATGTTACCGCTTTATTTACTGTAGTAGCAACAACTCCATTACCGAGACTATCAGATATCATTTGTTTTTCAACAGCCGTTTTTACTACATAAATATTCACCTCATGTTTAACATTTCCGTAGTCGAGAATTATTTTTTCCTGGCCGGTATAATCCTTATTTGGCGTATAGGTGATCTCCTTACCTGTGGCGTTTTTATGCAGTAAGGCTCCAATAAAAATACCCAATGCCATTGCAACAAGAATAAATACCGTTAATTTGTTCGACTTCGACATGCGCTAAATTTTGCCCTAAGATATAGGATTCCATGCATTTGTTTTAGTGATACATTTTGGGGATAATATTTGACTATTTCAGTGAAATATACTGAATTTGAAGGCATTGAAGGACTTAAAACATGAAAATTTTGGAAAAGGGAACTATAAAACTTTACATGCCGTATCAAATTTGCTGTTAACTTTGCAAAAAATGCCTAAAACCAATCCATATAAGTCGATTGCAGCTGCAGCCCTATTGGTTTTGTTTTTTGCTACTATTGTAAGTCGCGACTTTTATCACTCTCTAGGGCATAAGGATGAAGCAAGTTGTGCGCATCATGATAACAGCACAACTCATTTTCATGAACTGGAAAAATGTACTATTTGTGATCATAATTTTTCTGCGGGCAATGAAATAACACATTATATAATAGCAGCAGATCATTTCATATATCTATCCTATGAATCTTTCTTCAAGACTCAATTTTCGTTAGATTTGTTTTTTCAGAACCCAGATTCCAGAGGTTCACCATTTTCTGTATA
>JAYSYX010000046.1:0-15192 GCA_043727235.1 Bacteroidota bacterium | reverse complement strand
CGCTAAAGCTACGGTGGCTAAAAGGAGTCTTCCTTCGCTAAAGCTATGGAGGACAAGTTTAAATTTCTTGCGAAATTTTAGCCAATCCCACCGTTTGTTTTCCCGATTCCCACGTCCCGATACCCATGTCTAAAAAGGAGTAAGCCGCCTTCGCTTAAGTTACGGTGGCTAAAAGGAGTCTTCCTTCACTAAAGCTATGGAGGACAAGTTTAAATTTCTTGCGAAATTTTGGCCAACCCCACCGTTTGTTTTCCCGATTCCCACGTCCCGATACCCGTGTCCAAAAAGGAGTAAGCCGCCTTCGCTTAAGCTACGGTGGCTAAAAGGAGTCTTCCTTCGCTAAAGCTATGGAGGACAAGTTTAAATTTCTTGCGAAATTTTAAGTCTGATACCAAATACCTAATCGGGAATTTATGGGGGTCGAGAATCTTCTGTGAGGGATAGTAGTGGAAACCCTGTCTGCCGGCTAAGCCAGTGCCAGGCAGGCCCACAGCCGAGGCACGAGGCGAGAGCCCGACCCGCAGGGGCACAGCCAAAAATTCGTATTTATAAAATTCATTTTGTTTTTTTATTAGCAGGTTTCTTATATTTGACGGAGTTATTCCTGCTATGAGAAAAATACTTGTGCTAATTACCGCATTTACTACAGCAATAAATTGCTTTACACAAATAATTAAAACCGATGATCCCAAAACGTTCATGCCTGACGGAACAGGTGATATAAAAATCGGAATGGGAATAACAGATTTTCAATTGCAAAAGGATACTTCAAAAATGATTCGCGATATCTATTTCGCTTATTCTTTTATCGCATTTACAGAAACACTTTCAAATAATGCTGTAAAAACTATTTATTATAAATTTGATACTCCGCAAAATGGAAATAATATTAATCGGCCATTATATGAATTGCGATTTGAATTTAATGAAGTTACTGCAGCAGATGTTTTTGCAGATTCTAAATTTGGCGCAATGTATAGAACAACGGATTTTGCAGAAAAGGAATGGTTTCTTGCAACGGATAAAGATTATTGGTTGCTCATTCGCAAAACACAAAATATGATCACCATTGCCGCAATGATGAATGGAACGGAATGGGGATTTGAATAATTTATTAAAGTGAATAATTTATGACGTAAAATAAAAATATATCCCTTGTTTATTCCTTCCCTTCTTCCCGTTATTTCGGATTTGTTATGCAAAACAAATTCAACTATTATATTTCTTTTTAGTTTACCCTTAATAATAAATTTTACATGCAACTTGTTAAAACATTTGGCAGCGCCGTGCACGGTGTTAATGCCTTTACCGTCACCATAGAAGTAAATGTTACTTTGGGCGGTGCGAATGCAGATATCAAATATTTTATGGTGGGACTTCCCGACAGTGCTGTTCGAGAGAGTTGGCATCGTGTGGAAACTGCACTTAAACACAACGATTATCTTATGCCGCGAACACGTATAGTTGTTAATTTATCGCCGGCGGATGTAAAAAAGGAGGGTACGAGTTATGATCTTCCGATAGCGATTGGTGTTCTTGCATCTTCAGAACAAATTCCGATAGATAAATTATCGGATTATATTATTATGGGTGAATTGTCGCTCGACGGTACCATAAAACCAATTAAAGGAGCATTACCAATTTCGATCCAAGCGAGAAAAGAGGGTTATAAAGGATTTATTCTTCCGAAACAAAATGCAAGAGAAGCTGCAATTGTTAGCGACCTGAAAGTATATGGAGTAGAGCATATTGATGAGGTGGTAAAATTTTTGTGCGATCAAATTGAACTGGATGAAGTTGTTGTAAATACGCGAGAGGAATTTTTTAATCAGTTGGGTTCCAGTGAAATTGATTTCAGTGATGTAAAAGGACAGGAAAATATAAAACGTGCATTGGAAATTGCTGCTGCGGGAGGACACAATGCAATTTTAATTGGTCCACCAGGAGCAGGAAAAACAATGCTCGCAAAAAGACTTCCGGGAATTTTGCCACCGTTAAGTTTATATGAAGCATTGGAAACAACTAAAATACATTCGGTTGCCGGAAAATTGCCGGTTAATTCTTCGTTGATGTATATTCGACCATTTCGAAATCCGCATCATACGGTAAGTGATGTTGCATTGGTGGGAGGAGGAACTAATGCTCAGCCAGGAGAAATATCGTTTGCACACAACGGGGTTTTATTTTTGGATGAACTTCCGGAATTTAAACGCAATGTGTTGGAAGTTTTACGCCAACCGATGGAAGAAAGAAAAGTGATGATTTCGCGTGCGCGATTTTCGGTGGAATATCCGGCAAATTTTATGTTGTTGGCCGCTATGAATCCTTGCTCATGCGTTGGCTTTCTGCGAGTGGCCCAATTAGCGGTGTGCGACCTCTTAGAGTGGACTATCCATTTGAATTAAAGAGTATTGCAGACCATTTGAAAAAGAAAAGGCTTGATCTTGATCTTACCCAAAAGGAAGTTGCAATAATGATTGGTGTAACAGAAGATTGCTACTACCTATGGGAGGGTAACAAAGCGTTTCCTCAAGTGCAACATATGCCAAAGATTATTGCTTTTTTGGGATATCTACCAATTTCGATTGATGTATCTACCATCATGGGTCGGATTAAATACTATCGGTATATCAATGGGTTGAGTCATAAGAAAATGGGTAAACTACTAAATGTCAATACTACGACTGTACGAGCATGGGAGAATGGTGACAGTTTTCCTCATCCTGAAAATTCCATACAACTTGAAGCATTGTTCGAGACTATTTTTTAAGTTTCTTAAGAGAATCAATAACCACCTGTGATATTGATTCTCTTTTTTTATCCATGTCATTTTGTGAAAGAGAATCATATTCAATTTTTACTCTGTATCCCTTCATCTTTACCTCTTTTGACGTTTCTTCAGGAATTACATGTTCATCTAAAAAAGAAAAGAGAGATTCCGGGTTTCCGATTCTGATTTTGGAAAGATGACTGTGGAGTTCCGCTCTGACTTTCTGTTGCAACCGATTAATAGTCTTTTCATCGGTAGAACACTCAAAAACAAAATCATACCCGGCAGCAATGTTTTTTTCAATGTTATGTATTTCCCAATTATCTGTTGTCGTTACTGTTACTTCACAAGCAATCTTTTTGCCATGCCCTTCAATATGTATATCGACCTTTCCGCTTTTATCGGTTAATTCTTCCTCAATCAGTGCTTTATATCCTCGTTGCTCTGCCATCCCTTTGATAAGTGTTTGCAAATACCGATGTTGAGTTTGTTCTTCACGCTTAACTCGGTATTGTTTTGCTGATTCATCTTTAATCTCCTCAACCGATTGTTTAATTTCATTTGGATGTTCAACCTTTATTTTTTCCTTGGGGATGTATTGCTTTTCTTCTTTCGATGTTTCAATGGTTATCTCTTCATACGATTTCAGTAACAGTTCCTCAACTTCTTTTCTGGTGGATGCATTTTGTTGTCTTGAAGAATCAATAACTACTTGGTAATTGTCATTTGTTGAATGAGTATTAAATGCTGCTGTTTCTAAGTTGAAATCATTGTCAGGCCTTCCAATCCTTGCAATTGCTTCTCCGACACTTAAGTTTTGCAGATCAGTGGATTCAAAATGACTAAATCCTTCACTTAGTCGCTTTGCATCTGTATCACTTAGTCGGAAACAAATTCTTGTTCCGGCATTTGCCAAAACACTACTAGCAAGTTCACTATCGTTTTTTATTAATTGAGCTAAATCTTGATGCGCTAAAATAAGTCCAAGATGATACTTTCTGGCACCGGAAAGAATTGCACCCATTGACGGGGTAATGAAGTTTTGAAACTCATCTATATATAGGAAGAAAGGATTACGGGCTTGCTTTTCCATAGCCTGCCTTGCCATAATTGCCTGATGGATTTTGGACACGACAAATGTTCCTAGCAGATAGCTATTCTCAACTCCAATTAATCCCTGTGATAACTTAACTAAAATGATTTTATTCGTATTAATTAAATGCTCAAAGTTTATCCCTTTCTTTTGAGCAACCATGTTGCGAATAACTTTTGGTCGCAGGAATGTATCTAATCTGGTTAGGATTGAGCCAATTGAGTTTGACTTTAGTAGCGGATATTCTTTTAGCCAATAGTATTGAATACTAGGGTCAGTAACTGTTTTTAGAAAATCGTTTCTGAAATCTTTTTCAATCAGGAATCGTCTCAAGTCCGTCAAGGTTCCTCCACGATTACTCTCAAGAAATGCTAAAATTGCATTAGCCAGGACTGAATTCATTTGGTCACCCCATGAGGTAGAAAGGCGTTTAAATCCTCCTACTAAATCAGAGGATAGTATTTCTTTTTCAATATCAGAATGGGCTTCAAGAATATTAAATGATACCGGAAATTCAGAATCTGCGGGGTCTATTATTAATACATCCTGAATTCTGTTTTGAGGAATTAATGTTATAACAGTTTCAATTAAGTCACCATGCGGATCCAAAACACAAACCCCTCTTCCGGCTTCAATATCTTGATTGATTAATTGCAGAATTAAGGTTGATTTTCCGGTTCCGGTTCCACCAATAATATGCGTGTGCTTTAGTCTTTCCTGAATATCTTCCTTTACCTCCGATATTCTACCTTGATGCTCATTTTTTCCAAGTATAATATATTCTTTACTTTGAGTTACCGGTGCAGGATTTGTTTTTTTAATATCCCGATCAAGTTTTGAGGATGTTATTGATTCGTTTGGAATATGCACAAAATTGGCAAGCTCCTTACCATTTAATATCATCCCAATTCTATGCGACTCACGCAGTCGAATATCATTTAATCGAGTCTCAAAATCATACAGTTCAGTTTGAAGTGGAATGAGTGAATTAAATGATGATTGGGAGGAATGAATAACGGATGCAGATGCGTGGTGTATGAGTTGAAGCGCAGAATCTTCATCGTGACTTTGAGCAACCAAGCGGATTGTTGCAGCAAAAAGTGGTGAAGATATTTTCTGTTGTGCAAGCTTTAACATTTCAGGGGCATTGGTAAAAAACGAATCGCCTCTGTCGTCCATAACACTTCGCATCATGCTTTCGCTCCACGGATTAACCACTTTGGTAAAAAGAACTTGCAGGGATATTTGTTCTGATTCTTGCAAGTTTTCCAATATACCGAAAAAGGGAGTAAATGGATCGATTTTAAATTTGTTTTCCATTTCAAGAGGTCGCATGAATTCCTCGTTTAAACCTAAGTCAATTATATATCCGTAGCCCTCATTTGAAACAATTGCATCCAAATATGTAATATTCTCAGAAACTATTACCTCCGGGAAAAATGCTTTTAATTGGCTCTTGAGAATTGCCGCATCTCGGACACAGCAAACAAATTGAATATGGATTTTGTCCCTCGTTCCTATTATCTCAAAACTAACAGGTAATTCAGTATTTGAAAGCATTAATAATAGTGCTTCATTCTGCTCAGTGCTAACTTTATGAGCCTTGGGAATAATAATGCGGAGAACGGTTAATTTTGTTTCCTCATCGTAGATATATGACTTTACTTCATCATACCAAGATTCGGTTTCTTCCTCTTGTTCTTTAGGTTTCTCTTTCAGAAGATCGAAGGCCTTCTGAAAAATTGTCTTCCGTAATCCATCATCTACAAATCTGGTAGTTTGTGGCAGGAAATGCCCGAAAAAGGGTACGAATTCTGGTTCAAGGTGAACTGTATCTTCAAATAAATACCAACCCCTTCCACGCCTTTCCCAGTTATAGAATTGGATGGTAAGCCTTTCTTGGAGTGAATAACCCATGAGCTAATTTACAGGTTATTTCTTTCCTTCAATTGCCTGAAGTTCAAGGTCTGAAAGCCCCCTGATGCCTTTAGCCGAGGTTATTCTCTGTATTGCTTCATTCACACATGACCTCACAGCCTCACGGAACATGGCCTCCGTATCCAATTGGTAATATGTTTTAAGTTGTGAAGCTCTCAAAAAGAAGGATCCAATAATCGGAATACGATAGAGAATTGACCGGAGCCAACCTACACGCTCTCCATACCACCAAGAGATGAAGAATCCTGTTCCGTATGGGGCTGCGCAAATGTCAAAGGTCTGGTCACCATTGATAACCCGCAGGTATTCACGCTTTGAAGAGAATATACCAGTTTGGTTGAGGTTAATACGTGAAGCCTTGTATTGAGGAATTACCCTTATATTCAACGAAGATTCGACCTCTGCATAAAACTCTAGTGCTGAGAGTTTAAGGTTAGGAAAATCGTGTAACCAGTGGGATGTGGGTAGTGGGATAGGTTGTGCCATTTAGTTTTTGTTTTATGACGTAAAACTAAAATGAGGTTTTAAAAGAATTGTACCTATTTATAGTGAATTTACACCTATTTTTTGGTTTTCCGAATTTCATTGTTTTCTTTTGTCTAAAAAGTTGGCAGTTCATCATATAACCCTTTAGAATAAAAGCATTAGATTAGCTGCATAAATTATTAAAAAATGGGCAAACAGATTGTAAATCCTTCCTTTATTTTTTTTGACTCTTACGAGGATCATATCCTAAAAACTAGGCAATCATTATTCAAGGAATTAAATTATATTTCTCCAGTATTTAAAAGAGAAGCTGTGTTAATTCTAGAAAACAAAATTAAAGCAGGTAACAATACTCCATTATTGGGGGAGTTATTCCCATGGATTATTTCAGATTTAATTAATGCAAATAAGAATACCACACAAGATGTTTCTGTTGGATGGTTAGCGATTTATCTCTACACTTTATTTTTAGATGAACACTTAGATGATCCTAGGCCCATTAATCCTAATAAATTTTTAACTGGATCGCTTTTGGCAAAAACAGGCATATTAACGTTAAGTAAATTTACAAACAATTCTCCTTATGAAAAATATGTTGAAAAAGCTTTTTCATATTCGGCTAAAAATGAACATCTTGATGTGCAAAATCAAACTAAAAATATTGATTTAGGCATAAAGGAAAAATATTCAAAGGGGAAAAATTACATTGTGTTAGCTTGTGCAGGAGCTTTAGCCTCACAAAATTGTAAGTATGGTAAGTTTATCACTCAATTTACTGAGACACTACTTTTAACATTACAGTATCTAGATGACATTGCAGACTTTGTTGAAGATTTTAATTCTGCAAATTACACTGTTATTTTAAATGATGCCTTTAAAGAGAACCCACGATTTTCAACCTTACTAAATAACATGTCAAGAAAAGAATTATTAATGGAATTAATCGTATCGGGCGCTTTAGAAAGATCATTGACAAAAATTATATCTTACTTGAATCAATCTTTATTGTTGATTTCTAGAACTAAAACAGACCAAAATCGACCCTCTGTTGAATTTATTTACGGTATACTTTTTCATTGTAAAGATTTGCATAATTTAATAAAGATGAATAGGCCATATTTCGAAACATATTCTACCTTTAAGAAATCAGAGTTTTTAGATAAAGTCGAAACCAACCTTACGATAATAGCTCAATCAACCTAACCAAAAGACATGACAACGAGATTTTTAAAAATGCTATTATGGGCAACTATCAATCCTATCACATTGATAAGCCTATTTGCGCCGGTTATTGTTTTGAAGATAGGACTTTTTAAACTAAATGCAACTCTTAAATTAGATAGTTATAAAAACAGTGAGACATATTCTCAATTGAGTGCCTTGGCGACTGATAATACATGGGTGGACGCGCTACTTGATTTAAATATTCAATATGTGGTTTTAATTGTAACATTTTTAATTATACTCATACAGGCAATATCAAGTATAATTAAAATAGTCGAAAATCATACTATAAAGGATATTAGTAGGAAATTAGGTGAGCACTCTGGAGTTTTAACATATTGTCTTATATCAATAGGAATAATCATTGGTGGTTTATTTGTTTTTTCATCAGGAAATACGATGTCTCCTGAAAAGATAAACTTATACAGAGAAAATAGCCAGCGATACACTTCAAGTGTTCATCCTCCACCCCTTACCTCAATAATATTTGTTTCAAGGGTTATACTAACTATCTACGGAGTTTACCTGACATTTTTTATTAAAAATGTTTTACCAAAAGCTTTAAATGCAACGAGTAATTAAATTTTTTCAGCCAGGTATTTTTCCTTTTTCAATTTGCATCTTGCTTTTAATCTTTATTTTAATCTACAGACTATTCAGTCTCCCTTCTCCTCAAGAACTTGTCGTAATAATTGTTGATTGGTTCAATGAGTATGGATTTAAGTTACTATTTATAGCAGCGTTTTTGGAGGGAATATTTATTTTTGGAATGTACTTTCCAGGGTCTTTGGTTATTGCACTTTCAATTTATACATTTGGAAATTCGGGGACTAATTTAGTAATAATTGGTTCAATTTCTTTTTTTGCATTTTTAATTGCAAATATTTGCAATTTCTTTTTAGGAAAATATGGATACTACAAGTTATTATTGTTATTAGGGAAAAAGGATGTAATAATAAAAATGCAGCAGACAATGCTCAAACGAGGCAATTGGACTTTTTTTTTAACGGGGTTTTTCCCAAATTTTATTGCAATCACATCTGTTTGTGCAGGAATCAGTAGATTGAGTTTTGGGAAATTATTACTTCTACAATCAACTGCTCTTCTTTTTTGGGTTACTATTTGGACAATTATAGGGGCCATCGTTATTACTGAAATTGACTTACAGGATAATAATCAATCTGTTTATCTCTTATTAGTAATTTTTTTATGGGGAATTTTCCTTTCAATAAAAGAAAATTATAAAAAAAAATCCCTTAGAAAAATACCTTAATTCCTAGAATATATATGGCCTACCTTTAGTTAAGATATTAGAATATTATTTATTGCTTGCAATTATTTGCTTATGTATGTATGATTGAATAGAACTATTTAAAAACAACTATGGTCACGCAAACATCTAAACTGGTGTGCCATTCTGTTGATGTCTGTCTTCTGATCATACTTGCACTTCTTTCACTCATGTGTTGTGATTTTACCGCTTGGATTTTTCATTACATCCCTGTGTTAAATGAATGCACAATGCTTTTTTGGAACAGTCCTGTTATGGGATATATCGGCTTTATATTGATTGTTGTTATTGGGTTTTACCTTCGACAAAAATATGATCCGTTTCAACAATGACATCAATTTATTAATGGCTCAATTAGAGTTGCTCCGAATGGAACAACTCTTTTTTATTTAGGTAAAATAGTCAACCAACACTAACCCAATAAGTTTATACAAGCACTAAAAGGTTCACTTGTCACTCCATCAATCATCAACTTCAAATACATTCCAAATTTTGATTGTTTGATGTCGTTTCTGTCAAACACTGGCTCAAACTCTTTTTCCAAATATTCAGCGACAATTGCACCAACGCGAAAACAAATTAATGTCCCAACATTCCCGAATATTGCAGACAGAATATTTTCGTGTAATTGTTCAATATTTTGATGTGCTAAAAGAGTGACAGACCATATTTTGAGCTTCCACTAAAATATCCGCTAACGAAAGAGATATAAACGAATGCGCCTCATCTACATATAAATAAAAAGGTATCCGTTTATCTATTGTTTTCTTTGCTCTATATAAAGCAGAAAGCTGAATTGAAGTAACTAAAATACTACCAATAATAGTTGAAGGAACTTCTCCAATTTCATCTTTTGAAAGATTTGCAATAAGTATCTTCTGATAATCCATAACTTGAGACATTCTAAATCCAGATACTTGTTTACCCAAGATATTTCGAAGTGGTTAACTTGAAGTGAATACACCCATTTTATTCAAAATCGGTGAGATCTCTTCATTCCGAAATGAAGGCGAGTATTTATCAAATTCCTCCCTCCAAAAATCTAAAATAAATTACAGAGTTCATGACAGTTTAATTAATACTCTGTTTGTGTAACAACAAGTGTGCATGTTTTGCAAGCAGCTTCCCCGGTTTGACTATACCAGCGGCATACGGGTCGAATATTACATACCGGCAGATTGTATTCATCAGTGATTTGTTGTAGTTGCAGTAAAACAGTATCAATGACTCCGCATCGGCTGCCAGTCCATTGCTGACAGCCCCCTTCTACACATTTATTAACGAATCTAAAACGTTTTTCCGGTTCTCTGCCCTGTTCAGCAATCTGAATAAAGGTGTCATTTATAGGTAAAGGATTAGCGAGAATATCAACACTGCCCGCTTCGTTCACGATGCCAAGGAGTAGTGAACCTTCTTTGCACCGTGAACTTGGGCATAATAATGAAGTCTCTTTTTTCATTGTTACATTCCGCTTAACATTTCAGGTTTTAATTCCTTAATATTAAATGGCCGGGCAATTATCCCCCATAAAATCGGCCCTTTTGGCCCCCAAGGGTAACCATTTAACGGAGCTAAAGAATTACCCTTTGTATCAATTTTAGCAAGTTCGCCCATCACAGCTTTTTGAATTGCCGAATTGATTTCTTTTTTCTGACCTTCACTTAATTTAATACCGGTGAGGTCTACTGTAAATCGATTTCCCATGTGTTTATTTTTAAATGAATATTAAAAAGTTAAATTATTAGATTACGTTAAAAAAAATTTGTTAGTGCACCATTTGCATAGGATCAGAAGTAAGTATTCTGGCCAATATTAAAGAGGGCGGTACTATATTTAAAAAATCATTTTCTTTAAATTGTTGGGGGAAAGGGAATATTAAGAGGCAGGGTATATTCAAAAAATCTTTCAAATCTTTTCCTCGTCTGTCAAGATCATTAAATTCCCAATTGATAACTGTTCCACCTATTGGTCTGTTTGCTCTGTCAGAAACTGAAAATGGTAAGGAACTGAATGGTGGGTCACCAGTCAAAAATTTGCTTAAAGTAGCAGGCCCCCCTGAAGTAGAAGGTAATCCAACATGGGTGAAGTTCCTAGTATCCGTCTCCCCTCCATGACAGCCGCTGCAGGTATTTAGGGAGATATGATGTCTTGCCGTATCATTTACTATATGACCTGGGCTTGAAACAGGTGTCATTATCCCATTCCAATGAAAAGTATCATTAGGCACCTGCGCTTTTCCTGCAAGGAAAAAGTTTGAGACACCACCAATCGAAATTGTTTCAGGGATATCAAGCTTATCAGCTATGGCAAGTGCTTCATTTATATTAACGAATTCCCCAAACGCCTGTGCTTTTGCAAGATCAACAACAGTTCTGTTTCCATTGAAGGGAATTATCGGTTCTCTTTTAGTTGTGACATTAATAAGGAAATGTGAAGCCTTATCAATATTAAATTCACGTAGTTCCCAAGGTGAGGCTAACCTGATCTCATTTGTTCTTATTTGATTTAATGAACTTTGATTTGGTTTTTTAGGATTTGTACCTGCTAATGTAAATTGGTCTGTTATAGCCTGAAGTGCAGTATTGTATAAGTTGCTTCCGATTGTTAACCCTTCCAGAGCGGCCCATTGTTCGGCATACTCATGAATTGCAACGCATTTTGTTTTATTAACTCCATATTCAAATATTACCAAGAACGGGATTGGGTTACAATTTGCATCAACCGCGCAAAAAACAAATCTTCCTTCACCGGCATTTCCTCCGCCATATCCTGCATTATTTCGTAAATCAAACCTGTTTACAATAGCCAGCAATTTAAAAGGGGCCTTCTTTACATCAAGTCCGTTAATACCACTTAGATTTTGCCAAGTATTAATAATATTCTGAATATTATTTCTCGCGGATACCACATCTCCGTTAATAGTATGATCATCCTTCCACGAATTGAGCCATTCAAGCATGAAATCTTCAGCACTTATACCTGTGGAAGAACTATTTGCCATTTCTGAGATGAGTTTGCCGAAGGTCCATACACCCCCAAGCTCACCTTCCTCTGTACAGGGGTTATAAGTGCGTTCAGGATCTTCAACTACTCTGGTATCAGTTATTAGAAGACATTTTTTTTTGAAATCATCATTAATAAAAAAGAATTTGCTAAAATCCAAAATATCCAAAACGTCCAGAGGTTCTTTCAGATCAAAAAAAGCATCTTGTGTGTACATGCTTAATTGTTTTTCTATAATTTTTTTATCAATTCTAATCATATTCCTTCCTTTGAAAGTAGTCAGGATCTCCTGTCCCTTGAGTCTATCCATATCAGAGTTTAATTGATTACTGAGATATGCATTTAAATGATCAATATTTTCATTCAATACTATGCTGTAAATTCCGTCGCCTTTTTCTTTATCACCCGTTTTGCCATCATCATGCAGAACTACTTTTTCGTTCTCACTTATCATTACAGCAAGATAGATATCACTGATTTTATCCTTTGGAAGAGTTGCAGTAAATAAAATATTTCCTTCTTTCAGCGGTTTTTCAAGCAATTGAATTTTGATATCGGTTGCTATGGGAGGGTTTTCCGAAAACTCCTCTCTCACTTCTATTTTACTATAATCGGGAGGTGTTGGTTGTTTTTTACATCCAGAAATATAAATAATTAAAAGAAATGCCGAGAATAATGATAAGATGTTGAACGTGTTTTTCATATTTGGTTATTTTAAGTAAAAGAACTTATCTGTAAAAAATCATTATACAGAATTAAGGTATCTTTTTTATAAAACCAAGTAATTGAGCGCAAAATCAATAAAAATAGGTACAAAAATTTGTAATAAATATAATAATCCTCTAATAAAACTTAATTGAAAGCATAATTTTTTAAGCTAAAACGTGTGCGTCAATATGCAACAAGACTTTATGAAATTTCATTTATACTAGAATACCTTCATATTAAGAATTGGAATATCTATTCCAATCGAATAATATATGCTGCCAAAATAGCCGAATTTGGTTTGAATTTAATTCTTCTTCAATCATCAGTTTTAATGAGTCGCAGGTAGTGCCGATTTAATTTTAATATCTAATGATTGTGTTCCTTTAGGAAATTTAAATATTTCCTTTATAATCTGATTTGAGTTTGGTTTTATTACACCTCTTGAAATCCTAGGGAGAAAGGAAATAATTCTGTTTTTATTATCGATAAATTTAACTTCATACTCAATCTGACGAAAGGAGGCAATAGTTGCTGAATTCTGCTTCCTTCAGCCTATCAGACTTATTATCAGTTTTTTGATGCTGAGTATATGGCATTTTTCAATATTAGTTATTCAAGAAATTAAAACAACTTTAGATTGTAGTATCATCGATAGACGCTTTTGGGGCATTTTCTTTGACAGATTCTATTCCTTTGTCTCTTCCTGAAGATGTTTCGTACATTTCACTGGTTCCAATTACCTGTCCGTTTGAAGCCTTAAGGTTAAAATAGTATTTATTATTTGAAGAAAACAGTTTTCCATATCGAGAGTCAAATTGTGAATTTATTCGGACAGACTCAATTCCATTTATGCATCCAGACTTAGACGAGTATCCTTCACTAGTTAGAATTATTTGCCCGTTATTGGCTTTCAGGTTGAATTGATATTCACCATTTCTTCGCAATAAAATTGTAAAAGTTCCCATATTTGTGATTTTAATGAAATGTTTAATCTGTTTAAAAATAGTAGCTGCAACTATTTTTCGCAGGTATTTTGAATTAGGATAAAGTCAGAAGTATTAATACAAAATTAGCTTCTTTATAGTTGTAAAGTTGTATATTTTACAATTACCACATCAAATTCACTAAAATTAGTGACATTAAGTATCTGTTAAAACTAAGAAATCATTAAAATCCAGTCCCATAATTTGAGACATTAAGTTGAAAGCCTACTGAAAGCTCCAATAAAATATTAATTAATTCTAAATTTATCGTTTAATTTAACCCAATGCTAATTCTTATTGTACCTAATAATAGTGATTTTATAACATTATTTATAAATCCCTTGATTAGTTGTAAATAATGTTTTTACATTTACCTTCTTTCAACAGCCAAATTATATTTTATTATGTATTCGAAAACTCTATCATTCACTAATGAAAGTGATATAACTTTTCAATGTAGTACAAACTACGTAGAAATATTTGTAAACAGTGTTACTTTAGGTAAAATAAATCACAGCTTCCCAGTAACAGTTTATGTCACCGTTAACTCCGGAGGAAACAAAGCCATCACAATGGAAGAAATATCAAATGCTGATTACACAGATCATAATAATGCAAATCGCACAGTCATTTATAATCAACTTTACCAAAATAATGGCCTACATGTTTCTAAATGTAGTTCTTCAAATCGATTTGTGACTATTGGATTTGAAGACGAAAACTTTGGTGTAAATTGTTCGTCAGGAGTATCTGAAGATTATTTTGATATTTCTACCAGTTTGAATTTTAAAGCAAAAATGGAAGCTACAATTATTAATAACCAAACAGTTTATAGAATGTTTGTAAGATATGGTGTAGATATAGCTAATCAATGTGGTACGAATCCCATTTGTGGAACTACATTGTTTTGCTATAAATGCATTTAATTAGAGCGATGATTTAAGTTGTCGTTCTTGAATGCTAATATTTAGTTCTATCTGCATTGATGAATTATTAATTTTGCTTTTAACCCAAATAAGTATCACATCAAACAAAGGAAATTTAATAGATGGATTATTGTTTTTCATCGTTTCTAATTCCATTTTAAAAGAAACATATATTTTTTTCTTGCTTGATAATGTAGGTGAATTAGAAAGCCGTTTTATATATTTACAAACACCATCATCAAACTCAGATGAAAGATCGTTTTGTTTAAGGTATCTTGTGTGATTTCTAATTTGATGGTTTAAAAGTAAGTTATTGCCAATTTCGTAATGTATTATTAACTCAAGTAATGAAGCATTATGTTGAATATCCATCCGTATGTCTGAAATAAAGTTGCGTAATTTATTGTTGAATCCAAGTGCCTCTGAATATCGACCTGAAAGAAAATAAGTAATCGCTAAATTGCTATAGAATGAAAGAATCCGCGATTCTTGAAGTTGTGATTGAAATTTTGAAAGCTTTAAATCAATTTCAGGTGCAAGCAAAGTAACCTTTTCCAATTGCCCTGTATTTATCAAATAGAGTAGTTCGTAAAATCCAGCATTTGAAAATATAACTACATCATTATTTTGCGATGTAATTGGTAATGAATATATGATATTTAGAATTTCTTCGAATTGTTCGTATTTCTCAACTCTATGACAGGCAGCTAAAAAATTTATGAGCGCACTTTGATGGGATGGGAACATATTTTCCTTTTGTATTGGATTCG
>JAYSYX010000045.1:0-15268 GCA_043727235.1 Bacteroidota bacterium | reverse complement strand
GTTGGTGAAAAACACACAACCACAGCGTAAAAGCCGCGGTTGCGTGTTTTTCACCAACCGCATTACGGAGGAAGATCTGTATGGAGATATTCATCTACTCACCTTTTGTAGCTGTTCCATCTTCCATACCTTATATACAAATTTAATTTCATTATAACTGTAGTCCCTACCTAAAATATCCCAGATGGTCTGTATATTTTTATAATCATTATGTGATGCATCAACAAAAAAATCAATATTATTATCTTCATTCTTGATGATTGATATTATACTATCAATTCTTTCCTGAGGTAAAATATCTGTTAATTTAATTTCACCCTCCAACATAAATGGTCCTAAATGACCGATAATAGTACTTGCCTCAATATTTCTTATTGCTGCAATTTCTTCCACAGTTTTTCCTTCCTTTAAAAGTGTAAGACTTTTATGCTGATAAGTTTCTTTTGGCGGTTCTACTTGTTTCGGTTCTGTTGATTTTTTGTCCTTTTTTGGTTTTGCAGGTGGATCAGGGAGCGCAGGTAAATATTTTAAATGTGCATTTTCTTCCTTAAGAAAAACAATATCTCCATACCCAACTGCACATAATGTTTTAAGATGATGTTCCAAGCCGGATAATAATTCACGAACATACTTATTGTATTTTCTAACCTTAGCAGCTCCGTATAAAGAAACAATATGATCGGCTAATGGTTGTAACAGATCCTTGGAAAAATTTTCTGCAAACCATTTTAATCCCTTTGCAACCCGTTCCTCTAATAAAACTGTGTCGAGAGGTTCTTTATTTAAAATGTTTTGAATCTGTTCTTTAAATTTTTCTGCAACCACATATTGTTCGCGGGATTTTTGAAGCATTGATTTCGCCAAAATTATAGCACCCCTTACATCGGGAAGTTTTATATTCCGAACAAATCCATAAAATTCTTCCTGATATTTTAATATGCGACCGTAATTAAAAGCATTGATCAATAATTTATCCTGATAATGTTTTTTTTCATCGGATAAAATTGCAGATAATCTTTCAACCTCCGCTTCCTGTTTTGCAAATGCCACAATTCTCTCGTCGGTTGCAATTACGTAGGGATTTATTTTCGACAACAAGGTCATGCCCTCCAGAGTAGTGCATCGGCTTAAAGCAACATAAACCTGTCCGGCAGTGAATGATTGCCCCGCATCAATAATTACATTCTCAAAAGTTAATCCTTGACTTTTATGAATAGTAATTGCCCATGCAAGTCGAATTGGATATTGGGTAAATTTTCCAAGTTCCTCTTCTTCAATTTCATTTTTTTCTTTATTGAAATTATATCTGATATTTTCCCAGGTCTGTTTTTTCAATTCAAATTCAGAACCATCATCCTGCATGGTTACCGTTATTTTATCATTGGCTATTGCTTTAACGGTTGCAAGTTTGCCGTTGTAAAAAGCGCGGTCTTCTCCGGTATCATTTTTAATGAACATGATCTGAGCACCAACTTTTAATGTAAGATTCACTTCCGTTGGTAACGATTTATCAGAAAAATCTCCTTCAATATTTCCCTTAAAAACAAATTCAGGAGCAGGAAGTTTATTTAACTCATCGTTGTTAATCTTATCTGCTTTATAATTATGCGTGGTGATAGTGATCGCTTTTTCTGTATTTTCTAATTCATAAATAGGTCGGTATCTGCTGTGTAATAATTCAAAATCAAATTCTGTTACCGTATTATTGCGAACATTGTTGAGCAGATCGATAAATGATTGTTGTTTCTGACGATACATTTTTTTTAATTCCACATATACCAGATCAATTTCTTTAATTACATGCGCATCGAAAAAAAAGGGACTCGTATAATGTTCCTTTAAAATATTCCAGTCGGCATCGGGAGCAACAGGAGGCAATTGATACATATCTCCGATAAATAAAACCTGCACTCCCCCAAAGGGAATATTTTTTTTGCGTATTCCGCGTAAAATGGTATCAATGGTATCCAATTTATCGCAACGCATCATACTCACCTCGTCTATGATGAGTAATTCCAATTCTTCCATTACGTCACGCTTCTGGCTGTTGAGTTGTACCTTGCTGAAAATATTGTGTTTGTCTACCACATGCATATTGCCCGAAAAAGCTTTTTTAACCGGAATAAAGGGTTCAAATGGCAATTGAAAGAAGGAGTGCATGGTTACACCGCCGGCATTAATTGCAGCTACTCCGGTTGGTGCAACAACGGCTAATTTTTTGCGCGTGTTTTGCCGGATATAACGCAGAAATGTGGTTTTTCCGGTTCCTGCTTTACCGGTTAAAAAAATGTTTTTAGAGGTGTACTTGGTCAGCTCGGCGGCGATTCGAAATATTTCATTCGAGGCATCTGGATTTTGCATAATTTAATAAGGGTCATTTTAAAAGGATAAACTTAAGGAGTCAAATATAGAAAATTTGTGGCATAGCATTATAGGTATTATTGCGGGGAGATTTAACTTTGTGACATGCCGCAAACGATTCCGCAATTTAAAAATGATCTGCAATTTGCTAAAGATCTGGACGCACAGGATAATCTGAAACATTTTAGAGAATTATTTTATTTCCCGCAATTCAATGGAAAGGATTCCATTTATTTCACTGGAAATTCACTCGGACTTCAGCCTAGATCAACAAGATCATTTATAGAACAGGAATTAAAAGACTGGGAAACATTTGGTGTGGAAGGACATTTACACGCAAAAAATCCCTGGTTGTATTACCATCATTTTCTGGAAGAACAAACTGCGCGTTTAGTTGGAGCAAAACCAATTGAAGTGGTAGTGATGAATACACTCACCGTAAATTTAAATCTGCTTTTGATCAGCTTTTATCGCCCAACAAAAATGCGATATAAGATCATGATGGAATATATGGCATTTCCCTCCGATCAATATGCCATAGAAAATCAGGTGAAATTTCATGGGTATGATCCGAATGAAACCATTATTGAATTAATGCCCAGGGAAGGAGAATATACTTTGCGTACTGAAGATATTTTAACTGCAATAGAAAAAAATAAAAATGAACTTGCATTAATTATGATAGGCGGAGTAAATTATTACACCGGACAATTATTTGACATGCAAAAAATAACAGCTTTTGCAAAAAAATGTTCTGAAGAAATTGTGGTAGGATTTGATCTTGCCCACGCAGCTGGAAACGTGGAATTAAATTTACACGACTGGGATGTTGATTTTGCTACATGGTGTTCTTATAAATATTTAAATTCGGGTCCCGGTGGAAGCAGCGGAGTTTTTATTCACGAAAAACATGCAAATAATAGTTTATTACCGCGTTTAAGCGGATGGTGGGGAAATGAAGAAAGTACCCGTTTTAAAATGCAAAAGGGGTTTTTCCCACAACAAGGTGCAGCAGGTTGGCAAATGAGCAATGCACAAATTTTTTCTATGGCAGCACATCGCGCATCACTCGAAATTTTTGATAAAGCAGGAATGAAAAATTTGCGCGAAAAAAGTTTATTACTTACCGCTTATCTCGAATATTTATTATTGAAGGGAAAAAGAAAAGATCTTAAAATAATTACACCATCAAACCCCGATGAACGCGGCTGCCAATTATCCATCGTAATGGAAAAAGACGGTAAAAACACCTTTAACAAATTAACCGAAAACGGCATCATCGCCGACTGGCGCGAACCGGATGTGATTCGGATTGCCCCTGTGCCACTCTATAATTCGTTTGAGGATGTATGGAGATTTGCAAAAATTATGGAAGAGAATTAAGCCCAATCTTCTATCTTCACAATTCCCTCAGACCCACCAGGTTAAAAAAACCTGGTAGATCGAGGGCGTTCCTTCATTCTTTCATTCCTTCATTCCTTCATTTTTTTCAATCCATCCCCGGAGGCGAATACGCCGGAACCATATTATCAACCGGAGGAATAGATTTTAAATACGCGAACATTGCTTTCATATCTTCCTCAGATAACATTTTAAATGCCTCCCATGGCATAGGCGGCATAATAGGTCTTCCATTTTCTAAACCTAAATGTTTTCCGGTTTTGAAAATATTAATAAATGTTTCTTCAGTCCAGTTTTTAATTCCTGTTTCATGCGGAGTGAGGTTTGCGGCATAACTTGTGCCCCATGGTCCAACTGCTGCTGTAAGTTCTGAATACAGCAAAAACCAAGGTCCTATCATGGTAGAATCATAAGGTGCCAGTGTAGCATCTGCCCTATGCCCTGATAACATTTTGCTCATGTCCATTGCAGGTCCTTGTGCTGTCATAGTTTTTGGAGTATGACAGTCATTACATCCTCCCCAGGAAACTAAAAATTCTCCGCGTTTAATCATTTCTTCGGGAGTCATCGCTGTTTTTTCTTCACCTGTTTTTTCAGTGGATTTTGAACAGCTGTAAATAATTAATGTTGTGCAAATTAATGCGAGTAAATAGGTGGTTGCTTTTTTCATTCTATTTGGGTTTAGATTATAAAAATATTAAAATTTTACCATTATAGTTTTTGATGTGATTTTATTCACAACCATAATTTATAAATAAACCTATTTTTGTCGGAGGTAATAAATAATAACATGCAGGTAAAAACAATCGCCATTATGGGAGCCGGTTTGGTAGGATCGCTCCTAAGTATGTATCTGAAAAGAAAAGGTTATGAAGTAACGGTTTATGAACGGCGGCCCGACCTGCGTTTAACAGGTGCGGCAGGAGGAAGATCCATAAACCTTGCAATCAGCGAAAGAGGTTGGAAAGGTTTGGCGGGAGTAGAAATGGAGGAGGAAATTCGAAAAATGGCCATTCCTATGCCTGGGAGGATGGTTCATACCCTCGATGGAAGTTTATCATTTCAGCCATATGGCAAGCCCGGGGAGGCTATAAACTCTGTTTCCAGAGGCGATTTGAACATTTCTTTGGTTAATGCAGCCGAAAAAAGCGGTATAAACTTTCGTTTTAATCAAAGAATTGTGGAAACGGATTTGGCTGGAACTTTTGCAACTATGGAAGATTCAGACTCCGGGACCACCTATAAACTGCAACCAGATCTCATTATTGGAGCCGACGGATCCTTCAGTCTGGCGCGATATACCATGATAAAAACCGACAAATTCAACTACGAACAGGTTTATGAAGAACATGGATATAAAGAATTATCTATCCCGGCAGGCCCCGGAAACAGTTGGCTGATTGAGAAAGATGCCCTTCATATTTGGCCAAGAAAGAATTTCATGCTCATTGCATTGCCAAATCTTGACGGAAGTTTTACCTGCACCCTGTTTTTTCACTCTAAAGGTGATTTATCCTTCGAATCCATTAAGACTGAGGAAGATCTTGTACACTTTTTTGAGGCAAATTTTCCAGATGTTCTTCCTCTTATGCCTACCCTGAAACAAGATTATTTTCATAATCCCACGGGTTCTCTTATGACCGTAAAATGTTACCCCTGGGTGAATGGGAATACCCTATTGATAGGTGATGCAGCCCATGCAATAATTCCTTTTTACGGCCAGGGAATGAATTGTGGATTTGAAGATTGTTCCGTTTTGGACACAATAATTGATGAAAATAATCACGATTGGAGTAAAATTTTACCCAATTTTCAGTCGTCGAGGAAAAAAAATAGCGATGCCATAGCGGATCTCGCCAAATTAAATTTTATCGAGATGCGTGACCTTGTTGCTGACACTGACTTTCAATTAAAGAAAAAAATTGCAGCAAAAGTTAATCAGTTATATCCTGCAAAATTTATTCCTGTATATTCCATGGTGTCATTTAGTGATCTTCCATATAGTAGTGCCTTAAAAGAATACAAGCGTCAAAACACTGTCCTCGATAAAATTTTAACCATGCCCGATATTAGGAACAAATGGGAAACGGAGTATTTTGAAAAGATTGCGGGGATGTTGTTTAACGATGGGGTGAGTGGGGAGTAGTGAGTATCGATTCGTGTGGAAACTTGACTATGCATGAGAGCGAAAGCTTCATTGGCTCCGGGATTTTAGGGGGAATATTACCTTTACTGAGAGCCTCGCTAAGAGCGAGACCCTCAGCTCCGGGTTTTTATTAGGATATTTCCATTTCATTGAAACGTTTTTTGTGATGAAATTAAGGCTTTCGCTCCCAGCGAAGGTCTCAATAAAGCCTAGGATCAAAATAATAGCTTCGAAGTCGACGTCACCCTGAACCCAGAACGCGGAACCCAGAACCCCGAACTCAGAACGCAGAACCCTGAACTGCAACATGCAGTGATCGACGCAGGAGATCTACTACATGTCAGAACCCCGGACTCAATCAACAAAAAAACCCCATCTCACGACAGGGTTTCTTTATAGTATGATTTTAGAAATTCTTAATTTCCACCGGTTGCGCCGCCTTTTTTCTTGATGTCTACTTTTTTACCGTCAGTTGATTTTGTACCAATTTCTGCTTTTTTAACTTCAGGAGTGGTAGTTTTTACGGTAGTTGTAGTTGTTTTGGAAGAAGTAGCAGCAGCCACAGACATTTCCATAATTGTTTTTTGCATGCTCATGATGGAATCCATCATCATGGTCTTTTCAGCCATACAAGTGCTATCAGAAGCTTGCATGTCTTTTTCCATTTGAGCCATTTTATCTGCGGCTTCTTTGTCAGTACATGATGCAAGAATTAAACCTGCGGATACAACGAAAAATAAGATTTTGATTTTCATATTGTTTGTTTTTGAAATTTTTGGAATAGTATTTGACTACAAAGGTAAAAATATAAAAATAATCAAAGCTCAATTCGAGAAACTTTTTTAAACAAAACAAATTATGAAGACTAAAATTTCAATTTTGACCCTCGCTGTGATAACCACAACAACCCTTATGTTTACTGGTTGCGGCGTAGATGACCTTAGTACACCAACTATAGTACTTGAAGGCGACGATCCATTGGTGGTTGAACTCGGCGGAACTTATACTGATCCCGGATTTACTGCAACAGATGACGAAGACGGTGATATCAGTGCAACTGTAGTAGTTGATGATACCGATGTAGACACAGATGAGATCGGCGAATATGAAGTAAGCTATAGCGTTACTGATGAAGCCGGAAATATCGGAACAACAACACGTATTGTTCGTGTAGTAATGAACAAGACGGCTTATGTTGGACTCTATAATGTGCATGAGGAATGCGATATGGATGGTGACGGTATTTATGGTGAAGCCGGTGTTCCTTATGAGATCAACGATTATGTAGTAACAATTTCTTCAGGCGGCGACTCGGATGAATTGATCTTTGAAAATTTTGGAGCCTATGGAGTTGGTGTGGTTGTTCCAGTTTTCTTTCAGGGAAATCTTAATGATGAACTGATAGTTGACGATTATAACCTTCCAGGAACTACTATCTATTTTGATGCAGATGGTATTGTAACTACCGGAATCGTTGGTAACACTAAGTTTGATCTGGATTATACAGCTCAGGACGGAGCTGTAATTGTTCCTTGTCAAGCACAATTTGAAAAATTTTAATTAACGAAAGTTAAAGTACGCCCCGATATGTTTTCATATCGGGGTGTTTCTTTTTATAAGACTGTCTAATTTCCCTACTTTTGTTGAGTTATGAAATTGCGACTCTCAATAATAATCACTCTTTGCGTGCTTGTTATCATTTCCTGTAAAAGGGAAGATATCATATCTCCTGTTATTTTACTAAATGAAGATCCCGATACCCTGCATTACAGAACCGAACCTTATGAAGATCCGGGAGCTGAAGTTGCTGATAATCATTCCTGCAACCTGACCGCTTCGCTTCAAGTGTTAAGTGAAGTTGATATAAATCATTATGGAACCTATCCCGTTACCTATTTAGTGGAAGATGAAGCAGGAAATATCAGTCAGGAAGTTCGACTTGTTGATATCGTTCTGCCAATAACAGATTATTATGATCAGAATTATACTGCATTCGATACCTGCACTTCGGGAAATTATTTTTATACGGGATTAGTTCAGGATTGCGATTGTGACACTTTTTATGTTACGGTGGGCAATATCAGTAATCTGGGATTATCCGCTTCATTTAATTTACCCGTTTCAGGTCAATACAATCAATATCTAACACTGGATACAATTAAAGCGGCAATATCTTTTAATGGTATTGGAACAATGAGTTCCGGTGCGGATACTTTAAATTGGGATTATACAATACAGGATTCTCTCTCCATCGATGTGTGTCGCTCTGTATGGATCAAACAATAATTCCAGAATATGAAAACAGTTCTGTAATTTTACTAAATAAGTCATGATCAGAAAAATTAAATATTGTTTTTATTTATGCCTTTTATCAGGTGGAATTTTTGCGCAAAATGCACAACGCATTTCCGGAGAATTAATTGTACAATTATTTAAGGATGCTTCCATAGAAAATATTATCATAAAAATTAACGCCGAAAACCATTTTCAACTCTCTGTAAATAAAACTATTTCTGAAAGATTAAATATTTATACCGTCGTGTTTAATGCTGAATTAATTGAGGACAAAAAGATATATGATATTTTTTTCACTCATCCTTTAGTAGCAAATGTCCAATTTAATCATGTTACACAACAGCGTTCACTCCCGGATGATCCGCTTTTTTTCCAGCAGTGGAATATGTTTAATAATGGTGCAACAGGTGGTTTGGAAGATTCTGATATTGATGCAGAATTGGCCTGGGATATTACCACAGGCGGATTAACCGCTGATGGCGACACTATTGTGGTGGCAGTTGTTGGTGAAGGTGCGGAATTTGATCATGAGGACCTTAATTATTGGAAAAATTATAATGAGATTCCCTTAAATTTAATTGATGATGATGGCAATGGATATGTTGACGATTATGACGGATGGAATTCAACTGATACAAATGGCATAGTTCCCGATAACAGATTTCACGGTTCGCATGTTGCAGGTATTATAGGAGCAAAAGGAAATAACGGAATTGGTGTAACAGGGGTAAATTGGGAAGTTAAAGTACTGCCGGTATATAATATTACCAATGAGGCAGATGCAATTGCTTCTTATTCCTATGTTTTTGTGATGCGCGAATTATATGACCAGACCGACGGCGCAAAAGGTGCTTTTATTGTTGCATCTAATTCTTCCTTCGGAGTAGATTTTGGTAATCCGGACTCGTTCCCGATATGGTGTGCAATGTATGATTCGTTAGGAACACTTGGAATTTTAAGTGTTGGCGCAACTGCAAATTTTTCTGCGAATATTGATGTCATTTTGGATATTCCTACCGCTTGTGCCTCCAATCATCTTATTACCGTAACAAATACAGATAAAGCAGATAATTTATTTATTGCCGCATACGGTGCAATTTCAATTGATCTCGGTGCACCCGGGCAATTAGTATATTCAACCCAATTGGATAATTTATACGGGCTTCAATCCGGAACCTCCATGTCGGCACCTCATGTTGCAGGTGCAATTGCATTATTGTATTCCGCTGCTTGCGAAAAATTTATGCAGGATTATAAATTCAATCCCCCGGCAATGGCTTTATTATTGAAAGATTATATTTTAAATGGAGTCGATTTTGTTGATGACCTCAATGGAATTACAGTAAGCAACGGAAGATTAAATGTTTTCCATGCTTTAAATAATTTGGTAGAAACAGGTTATTGTTCCGATGATATAATTGTGGAGGACCATACCTCATTTAATTTAAATGCTTATCCAAATCCTGTTACGGATAAATTATTTATTTCTTCAAATAATATATTTAATGAGAATATTATAATAAATATAGTTAACGAAACAGGACAAGTGGTTTTTTCTGAGATTATTACCGACCCTTCCATTCTTTTAAAGGGTTTATCCGTTCATTCGTTTTCTAACGGGATATATTTTTTGAGAATTAATGAGATCAATTCTCCTGATTATTATACTTCAAGTTTTATCATTCAACATTAATAATAACTTTTAGTGCATGGACAAAAGATGGGTGTTTAAAGAAACAGATGAGGAAAAGGTGAACTCTTTGCAACAGCAATTAAAAGTAAATCCTATCATTTGTAAACTGCTTATTCAACGTGGAATTCATACATACGAAGAAGCGAAAAAATTTTTCAGACCAACAATATATGATCTTTACGATCCTTTCTTAATGAAGGATATGCAGAAGGCGGTTGATCGAATTGTTTTAGCTATTTCAAAAAATGAAAGGATATTAATTTTTGGCGATTATGATGTAGATGGCACTACCTCTGTTGCTTTGGTCTATTCTTTCTTTCGCGAAATTTATTCCAATTTGGATTATTATATTCCTGATCGTTATAATGAAGGATATGGAATTTCCTTTAAGGGAATTGATTATGCAAAAGAAAATAATTGCACACTGATTATTGCTTTGGATTGTGGAATAAAAGCAAATGATAAAGTTGATTATGCCAATGAACGAAATATTGATTTTATTATTTGTGATCACCATATTCCCGGTGATAAAGTGCCGGATGCAGTTGCTATTTTAGATCCGCATCAGCCGGATTGCAATTACCCCTACCGTGAATTGAGCGGATGTGGAATAGGATTTAAATTGGTACAGGCATTCGCGATGCAACACAATATTCCGGATGAAAAAATTATTCCATTACTCGATCTTGTAGTGGTAAGTATTGCAAGTGATATTGTCCCAATAACCGGTGAAAATCGCGTACTGGCCTTTTGCGGACTAGAACAATTAAACGCAAACCCACGTCCCGGATTAAAAGCATTGATCGAAATAACGGGATACAATACTCCACTTTCTATTTCCAATATTGTATTCGGACTTGGCCCGAGAATTAATGCCGCGGGTCGCATGGACGATGCAAATAAGGCGGTGCGAATGCTGGTTTCCGAATCGGTGGAAAAAGCAAAGGATGGAGCGGACATTCTGCAGGAAAAAAATGTAGACAGAAAAGAAATAGATAAAAAAATAACCCTCGATGCAATACGAATGTTGCAGGAAGATGAAAATGTGGCAAATAAAGTTACTACCGTTTTATGCAGCAACGAATGGCATAAAGGAGTAGTGGGAATTGTGGCATCCCGTCTTTTGGATCATTATTACAGGCCAACAATTTTACTCACCGAATCTAATGGAATGTTGTTCGGAAGTGCGCGATCAGTAAAGAATTTTGATATTTATGAAGCAATAAAACAATGCAGTGATCTACTTGAACAATTTGGCGGGCATATGTATGCTGCCGGTCTATCCCTTAGGCCTGAAAATCTGAGTAAATTCAAAGATCGTTTTGAAGAGGTAGTAAAAGCAACAATCAAACCCGAACAATTGATACCCGAAATCGAAATTGATTCTGCATTGGAATTAAAAGATATTACACCAACATTTAATAATATCATAAAACAATTTGCACCCTTCGGACCTCAGAATATGTATCCGGTTTTTATGACAAGTAAATTAAAAAATAATGGCAGATCAAAAATTGTGGGTGATAATCATTTAAAATTGAGTATTAAAGACATTAATTTATATAATGCGGAGGCAATCGCCTTTCAAAAAGGAAATTATTTTAATGAAATTGCAAAGGGGTCGAGTTTAGATCTTAGTTATACCATTGAAGAAAATAATTTCAGAGATATGAAATGTCTGCAATTAAATGTCAGGGAAATAAAGATCAATTAAAATAATAAATTTTAGTAGTTGTGATATTGCGAGCAGAAAAATTAATTAAAAAGTACAAGAACCGCACCGTGGTAAACGAGGTGAGCGTGGAAGTTAATCCAGGTGAAATAGTTGGATTATTAGGTCCGAATGGTGCCGGTAAAACCACTTCCTTTTACATGATAGTAGGATTGATAAAACCCATGTCGGGAAAGGTATTTCTCGATGATAAGGATATTACTGATTATCCGATGTATAAAAGAGCGCAATTAGGAATTGGATATCTTCCTCAGGAAGCCAGCGTTTTCAGAAAAATGAGTGTGGAGAATAATATTGCCAGTGTTTTACAGATGACAAAACTCAGCAGACTGGATCAAAAGAAAAAATTGGAAACTCTTATAGGTGAGTTCGGACTGGAAAATGTGAGGAAAAGCAATGGCGATGTATTGAGTGGTGGTGAGCGTAGAAGAACAGAGATAGCAAGAGCGCTTGCAACAGACCCTAAATTTATTTTGCTGGATGAGCCCTTTGCTGGAATTGACCCTATAGCGGTGGAGGATATTCAGCAGATTGTGGAGAAACTAAAGTTTAAAAAAATTGGTGTTTTGATCACCGATCACAATGTGCAGGAAACTCTTTCAATTACCGATCGCGCATATTTGTTGTTTGAAGGAAAAATTTTAAAACAGGGTACGGCAGAAGATCTTGCCAACGATCCACAGGTGCGAAAAGTGTATCTTGGACAAAATTTCATTTTGCGCAAAAACATACGCAATGAAGAGAATACAGTTACTCCCTATAATAATTGATTGGAAGTAACTATTTTTAATGTATTGAGTTTATTTTTACGGCAATAATGTACATCATTCACTCTATTACCTCTACAATTTTTAAGCGGCGAGTTGACCGCATTCAAGCTGCTGTGAATGATCCCGTAAGTGCACAGGAAACAGTATTTAAAAAATTAATTTCCGGTGGAGAAAATACAGAGTGGGGTAAAAATAACGATTATAAGTCTGTAAAAAATATAAGCGATCTGAAAAATAGATTTCCGGTGCAGGATTATGATACGATAAAACCATTTATCGACAGATTAATGCAGGGAGAACAAAATATTTTATGGAACGAACCAATAATATGGTTCGCAAAATCCTCGGGAACTACAAGCGATAAAAGTAAATTTATTCCGGTTAGTAAAAATGCATTAAAGGACTGTCATTATAAGGGTGGAAAGGATGTGATCGCCATGTATTTGCACAACAATCCGGAATCAAAACTATTTTCAGGAAAAACATTATTGATGGGTGGCAGTCATCAGATCAATAAATTAAATCAATTTTCAAAATTTGGTGATGTAAGTGCGGTTATGATGCAAAATATGCCACTGCTTACACGATATGCAATGACACCTTCACTAAAAATTGCTTTGATGGATGAATGGGAAAGTAAAATTTCATCCATGGCAAATCACACCATCAATAAAAATGTGACCAGTATTGCGGGAGTTCCTACCTGGACCATTGTTTTGATACGACGTTTATTTGAATTGACCGGCAAAAATAATTTAAAGGATATCTGGAAAAATCTGGAACTATATATACATGGTGGAGTAAGTTTTAAACCATATAGAAATCAATTTAAAGAATTAATAAAGGGTGATAATATGCATTATATTGAAACCTATAATGCAAGTGAAGGTTTTTTTGCTTTTCAGGACAGATTAATATCTGAAGAAATGTTATTAATGCCTGATTACGGAATTTTTTATGAATTTATTCCATTGGAAGAATTTGACAAAGAAGATCCAATAACGCATACATGGGAGCAGGTAGAACTTAATAAAAATTATGCTATCGTAATATCCACCAATGCGGGATTGTGGAGATATAAGATAGGGGATACCATTAAATTTACTTCAAAAAATCCCTATAGAATACAAATTACCGGCAGGGTAAAACATTTTATAAATGCATTCGGTGAAGAAGTGATAGTTGATAATTCTGATAAAGCAATTGAGGAAGCGAGTGCACGAACCAATGCGAAAGTAACAGAATATACTGCAGCACCAATTTATATTGAAGGAAAGGAAAAAGGAGGCCATGAATGGATCATTGAATTTGAACAAATGCCAAATGATATTAATCTTTTTATCAGCACTTTAGACGACACCCTTAAATCAGTAAATAGTGACTATGAGGCTAAAAGATATAAGGATATTGCGCTTAAAATGCCGGTTGTGCATGTTGCGAAAAGAGGCGCCTTCTACGATTGGCTCAAATCGAAGGGAAAATTAGGTGGCCAACACAAAGTGCCCAGACTTAGCAATGAACGTATACACCTCGAAGAGATAAGACAATTTATTTAACATCAATTGCCTTCAGAATAAGGTTTGGTTTTTATGTTTAACTTTGGTTTATAACACCAAAAAAAATACCATGGATAAATACACAGCAATTTTAATTGATGATGAAGAACCGGGAAGGAGAAACCTAAGTGTGCTTCTTGAAAAATATTGTCCCGAAATAGAAATTATAGCTGAGGCTTCGAGCGCTGCTGAAGCCAAAGAAAAAATATTGTCGCACACACCTAATGTATTGTTTCTCGATATTAATATGCCTGAATTGAACGGTTTCGACCTGCTTGATTCACTTGCCAAAAAAGATTTTGCCGTTGTATTTGTAACTGCGCATAAAGAGTATGGAATTCAGGCGGTTAAAGCAGGGGCCATTGATTATATTCTTAAACCAATTGTTATAAAAGAATTGCAACAGGCCGTAAATAAAATTACGGATTACTTTAATCAGAAAAAATCGGATCTGGTTACGGAAAATGAAAAACCGGGACGTATAACTTTAAGCCATACAGGCGGATTCAGTGTAATTGAAATGAAAGATATTATCAGACTTGAAGCCGAAAGTAATTATACCCGTGTTTTTGTGAAGGAAAAAAAATCTTATTTCGTTTCAAAACCATTAAAAGTATTTGAGGATAATTTAAAGGACAATATTTTTTTCAGAGTTCACCGCTCTTATATTATTAATCTCAATTTCGTAAAAGAATTTTTGCGGGAAGATGGAGGAGTGATAGTAATGGTAGATGACGCCAAAATACAACTTCCTAAAGCGAGATATAGTGATTTTATGGATGCAATGAAAAAATTATCCATTTCAATTTAATTAGGGAAATTGAAACCACTCTTTTATAAATATTGTTGTACACTTTTAGCATTCATTTTATTTTTTAATAAAACGCATGCACAATTATTTCCAACAAGGCAATACACTGCTGCTGATGAACTTGCCAATTCCAATATATATGATATAATTCATGATGCCAGGGGTTACTTGTGGTTTGCCACCGAACGCGGAGTAAGCCGCTTCGACGGGTTTAAATTCACCAATTATTTATTTAAAGAAGGAATAGATGGCGCCATTGTATATGCACTGGCCGAAAGTGATGACGGCGAGTTTTTTGCTGCCACCAAATTTGATGGTGTATTCAAATTCGGCAATAATTTTAAAAAGGTTATAAATGAAAATGTTTCCTTGAACAATGAACAGATCGCTATTGCAGGTAATTATTTTTATTCTCTAAAAAATGGGCAATATATATCTGTTGTTGATATTGCAAATCCTGAAGTAGTTAACAAAATTTTGTTTGAAGAACAAGGCATCATTCC
>JAYSYX010000044.1:0-15273 GCA_043727235.1 Bacteroidota bacterium | reverse complement strand
GAAAGTGTTGCTCCACCCGTTACAATAATATTTTGCATAGAATCCGGTTTATTGCGGATATTGAAATTCAAGCGGTGTGCAAAATTATCGGTTAATTCATTGAGGTATTCTTCTGTATCATAGTCGAGGTCGGGGAGAAAATTTTGTGTGAAAGTATTTTCAACAAGGTCTTTTCGAGATCCATTTCCGAGATAAGAAAAATTAATGCGATTTCCGGGAGTAACTTCGTGCGTGTAATTTGCACCTGCAGCACCTGATGTTATCAAGCCGTCGACAGATCCTCCAAAATTGATAGGAATATTATCGCCATCACCTGACCCGATCCTGAATCCACCTCCACCCATCATAGCGCCCATACCTCCATTAAAATCGATATAATCATTTATGCTAAAACCATAATCATTTATATTATTAAACATGCCCAACACAGCGATCTGATCTGTTTTTGTAAAACGATATAATTTCGCGTTCGCTTTATAAGTATCCTCAGTTCCATATCCCACAGTTACATCTCCTAACCACATACTTTTTCTATCATCCTTTAATAAAAGATTTATCGTTTTACTTCTCGAACCATCTTCAATTCCAGTAAATTCGGTATCCTCAGATGATTTATCATACACCTGTACTTTTTCAATTGCATCAGCAGGTAAATTTTTTGTTGCAACGGTTGGATCGTTGCTAAAAAATTCTTTTCCATCCACCAAAACCTGTTGCACATCTTCCCCTTGCGCCTTGATATTTCCCGCCTGATCAACCTCAACACCCGGTAATTTTTTTAATAAGTCTTCCACAGATGCATCAGGTGTAGTTTTGAAAGAACCTGCGTTATATTCTATGGTATCTCCTTTTATTTGCAAAGGCGTTCGCTCACCGCTAATGCTAACCGCATCAAGTTCATTCACCTGAACTTGCAATACGAATATTCCGAGATCATCACCAGACAAATGTGGTACACTCAAAATTGTATCATAGGTGCTATATCCAATAAATGAAATCTGCAATATATATTTTCCGGGTTTTACATTCTTGATCTCAAAACTTCCGTTCTCTTTGCTAAATCCAAAAAAGGAGAGTGTAGAATCTACAGGCTCCAGTAGTGCCGCTGTAGCATACATTACCGGTTCGGTATTTTCATTTATTATAAATCCCTTCAGGGTTTGTTGTTGCCCAAATCCTGAAATAGAAATACTAATTAATAATGGAAGTAAAATATATTTGAAATTCTTCATTTTCTATTAATTAATATACCAAAATTTTAATCTTCTTTAATATGAATAATAACTCTCGGGCCACCATTTTGATCTTCAATTCCCATTTCTTTCATTTTTTCGGCAACTATTACATCAAATTCTTCGTCAGTAACTTTTTTTCCATCCTTAGGTTTTATTATTTTTTCAGTATCAAGTTCAGGACTGATCAATGTGGCTACAATAATTCTTTCTCCATCATTGATATTAACTTCCAACACCATTCCCGGAAGTCCCACGAATTGACCAGGCCCGGCAGTTACAGGAATAGCGGAAGTAAACCAAATTGTTTTTTTATCAATACTATCTTGTTTCACAGCTTCCATACAAGGATAATTGAGAATCATCTTTTGTTTACCTGTCATTTTCCAACCTTCTGCATTTAATTCGCTTTCAATTAAAAACTGGCGCTGCATAAAATCTTCCTTTCGGGTCATGGTCTTTTTTTCGAAGTCGCAATAAACCTGATTATCAGGAGGATCCATTCTGAACATAAAATGATTTCCATCACCTGATTCTGTTCGTTCACTTGTTGCCTCATTTTGAGCAACTTCATCATTTTTGTACAAAGAAAATTTATCGCTGTAATACAAAGTAGTTTTATTTGTCATTTCTGTTGGCATTCCAGGTGGAGGTGCCATTCCGCCTTCAAGATTAATTTCGAGTTTCATGGTCTCTGTATAAGAAATGGTTCCTGAAGTTTGTGTGTATGTGTTACTCATTAATAGTAATGGAAAGAATAAAGGAATTAAATTTTTCATAGCAGTTAATTTATTGCAAAAGTAATGGCAGCTTTATAAATACAGCGTTAAACGCAGGCCAAATAAGGTTAATTAAGGTTAATCGCATCACAAGTTGAGGATACTATAGTTAATTTTGCTTAAGATCTATGATAAAAATACAAAAATTATTCAGGGTTGTCTTATTAATGGTATTAAGTGCATTGCTTTTACTTGTATTCATTATACGTTGGTTGCAGACGGAATATACCGGTGAAAAAAATGCGCTGCAAAAAGAGTTATTCGAACAATTTATTGCAGCTGAATCAAGGTTGATGGATAGCGTTATATCAAAAAATTTCATTCAACCTATGTTACTTGATACAGCAGGTTTCGAAATACAAACAATTAATTATACAGGACCATATCCGGAAGGTGATTCAATAAATATTGTATTAGAAGATGTAAATTTTGATACTACATCAATTCATAGAAATAGGTTGAGGGAAAATTTACCTGGAGAGGCAAAAATTGAATTTCGTGTAGGGGAAGACAGTACTGATAGGATTTACAGTGGTGTTAAAATGTTTATTTCCAAAGTGAGGGGACCCGAAGGGAGTCATGATTTTTTTGGGAATATGATCACATCGGATGATTCCATTATGCTGAAATCATTTTTTGCGGAAAATTTAAAGAATAAAAGTTTATGGGTAACTCCTGTATGGAAACAAAATAAAACCCACAGTAAATTTCCTCCAACACCCTTTTATTATGAAAGTCATTATTTCGAAAAACCTTTTGGAGTTCAGGTAACACAATACAATAATTACATTCTACAACAAATTTTACCGGAAGGAATATTTTCACTAATTCTTTTCCTGTTGATAGTTACTTCATTTATATTTTCCTACCGTAGTATTAAAAGTCATATTAAACTTGCTACTTTAAAAGATGATCTCATCAGTAATATTTCGCACGAATTAAAAACACCTGTGGCAACAGTGAAAGTTGCAATAGAATCTATTCAAGCAATGGATCCTGTCGAAAAAAAGGAAAAAATTAAAGACTATCTGGGAATGGCTTCTGAGGAAATAGAACGTTTAGAACTCCTCGTTAATAAAGTAATGAATACAGTATTAAATGAAAATGGAAAACTCGTATATCAGAAAGTATACCAGGATCTAAAAATAATTACGCAGGATACTATTCAAACCTTACAACTTCAAAATAAGCAGACAGAATTTAATTTTTATTCCGAAACTGAAAACACCACTGTTTTGGGAGATGAATTACATTTAAAAGGGATTTTATTTAATTTGGCTGAAAACAGCATTAAATATGCAAAAGATAAATCAATAATAACAATTAAAATTAGTTCAACTCCCGATCATATCGTTTTAACGTGGAGCGATAACGGGCCAGGAATTCCTGATACTTATAAAACAAAAGTATTTGAAAAATTCTTTCGGGTTCCTTCAGGAAATATCCACAATACAAAAGGTTATGGTTTGGGTTTATTTTATGTAGCGCAGGTGATGAATGAGCACAAGGGTTCCATTAAAGTAAGAAACAATCCTGATTCCGGTTGCACATTTACACTACAATTTCCGAAACCATGATACCAAAAAAAATATTATATGTTGAAGATGAACCCAATCTCGGTATAATAGTATCGGAGACCTTGCAACAAAAAGGATTTGATGTTATACTTATTAAAGATGGTGCATTGGTAATGGACAATTTTAAGAAATTTGTCCCGGATATATGTATTCTGGATGTTATGTTACCAAATGTGGATGGTTTTATATTAGGCAAACAAATAAGGAATTTGAATAAGAACATGCCTATTATTTTTCTTACGGCTAAAACTCAAACACATGATGTAATTGAAGGATTTTCCGCCGGTGGAACAGATTATGTTCGCAAGCCATTTAGTATAGAAGAACTTGTGGCTCGAATAAACAATCAGTTTCAGCTATTAAATAATCAACTTCCAAACTCCTCAGGCACTATAACCATAGGAAAATATATTTTTAATCCCCATAAATTGGAATTACAATTTTTAGAAACCGTTCATCAACTTTCAAATAGAGAAGCAGAAGTTATCACAGTATTTTCCCGCCATTTAAACCAAACAATAGATCGCAAAAAATTATTGTTAGAGGTGTGGGGAGATGATTCCTTTTTTAATTCGCGAAATCTTGATGTTTATATAAGCAAATTAAGGGAATATTTTTCGGGAGATGAAGGAATAAAAATTATTACTTTGAAGGGGAAGGGGTATCAGTTTGTGGTGGAGTAGAGAGTGGGCAGTTGCAGTGGGCATTGGCAATTGTAGTACGCGAATCTAGGATGAAAGTTGGCACTCGTGAATCGTGAGGCGTGAATCGTGAGTTTACTTTTGAAAGCCGGTAAACTTTATTCCTCCCTGATGATTCTTTCCATTAGTTCAAACTCCTAAAATAAGTTGATCTCAGATTATGGTGCGAAAAATGTTAATGTTACAGCTTAAAAAAATATTAAGTAAAAATCCATAGCTCAAACATAAGTTGAACCGGACTCACGCTTCACCATTCACGCCTCATTTATCCGCAGTAGCTTTTTTCAATCAACATAGCTTTAGCGGAGTTGATAGCGAAGGTGGACGCTTCACGACCTTAATTAGATGCAAACTTCTCCAAATAACTTTTCACTGCATTTTTATTTACGGTGAAGGACATCATTTTGAGTTTGACATAATCTTCGTTCACGTAAATATATCCGAAACTTGGGCTTGCTGCTCCGCAATTTCTGGAACCTGAGCCGGAGTCTTTGAAAAGGAACCATGTTTTTCCATCCTGTTCATTAAATCCAACCAGATGCATAGCATGATCGTCGGTAGTGGAGCCATTATTTAATCGCAACTGTCGAGCAGCATCATCAATATTCTCACTTGCAATATCCCAGGTTGGAACTACAGCCATATTATTCCAGCTATCCCAACCAGGTTCTGAAACATCACCACCTATACTGATACTATATCCATTCGTGAGGGAGGTTTTTAATGCTTCCATAAATTCATTTGCAGGTAAATTATAATAAGATGCATCATTCCACCAATTGTCGGGAACATCATATTCTGCTTTGGTGTAAAAAGGTTTTTGCATGAGACTCATAAAATCAACATAATTATTCATGTCGAGTTTTAAAATATTTTTTGCATATTCAATTGGTGTATAATTTTTATTTTCATGTGTTACTTTTGTTGGAGGTTCTCCCATATAAAAATTAAGGATGGATTTAATGGTATTTACAACTTCAGATTCATTCCAATTATTACTTGTTTTGATACTTTGTAAATAAGTATTCATTTCGCCCATCATAGCTGCATGATCATAAAAACTCGCCGTAGATGTTTTTCCTTTATAATCGTTGTAAGGAACTATTCCGTAATCTTTTATCATCCAGGTAGTTCCATTTGTTTCACTGCCTTCACCAAAGGTCATATTGCCCCTATTTGCTACAAAATATTTTGCTCTCTCCACATATTGCCAATACACCACATACATCTCACTTAATTTCACTTCGAGTCCGCTTGCTTTTTTGGTTTCACTTTCAAAAAACGACATGGTTGAAAAACACCAGCATGTTCCGGTATTACCCTGACTAACAGGATCGTTATGCCATACCTGCGTATAAAATGATGGATCCTTAGGAGCAGCGATTCCGCTTCCGTCAATTTTAAATACCCTATTATCTTTTGGTGTTGCAGGCACATTTTTATTGATATCCATCATGATGACATCATTATAATATCCGCCTTTTGGCTCGCGGTATTCCGCTTTGGTGGGTTGTTGTGCAAAAAGGGAAACGGAGAAACTGCATATCGCAGCAAGTAAAAATAAATTCTTCATAGTCGCAAATTGTAAAAACAAATTTAAGGTTAATGTTATAAGGAAGGAAATAAATTTTGTTAATGTTTGCTAAAGGGAGACCGCGATGATCCAGAAGGAACGCAAAAGTCGCAAACGGAATACAAATTTATATTAATCCTGAAAATACACCACATCTTTGCGGCTTTGCGTGAAAAAACAAATAAAAATAATTTCACGCAAAGGGAATATAAAATTCATTATGTTTTTTATCTCAAAAATTTCCAATAAAATTTTCTCGGAATATTCAATAAATTATATATGAACTGAGCATTTGCGGGTTCCTTGATGTGGGACCAGTTTTCGGGGAAACCATATCCCCAATATCGCATAAAAGGCCCGAAGACAAATTTAGCACGGCGTTTTGCCTTATCCGTTTCATAATAACTCCAAAAATCAGATTTCTTTTCCGGTGTTTTATTTGCCTGTGGAAGATCGCGTGTTATTGGTACACCGAGATCTGTAAAAACTTTCCTATAATCTGAAACCAAATGTTCGAAACGAATTATGTGATCCATTTTTTTGTGATGCAAAATACTCCAGTTGCTATACGGCCATTTAAAAAATTTCAAAAAATAAGTTTCAAAGGATGCATTATTCTGAATAATAAAATTATATCTCTCCTGATCTCTGTTTTTTGCAAGTGATTTTCGCAACCATTTTCCCGGGCGTTTTCTTCCCGAAGAAAATCTTTCATCCAGATCATTCTTGTATTTAAAATACATGCTTACTGTCTGATCCAAAGGATTACGAACACTTCCAATAGATCGATATTTTTTTTCTTCCCCATTCGCCTTTCTCAAATAATCATCATACGTTGCATGTTTATTTAAATACGGTACACAACCATATTGCTCGCGAATCTCCTTAGAAATTGCACTTGTTGCAGTTAAAGGAAGTTCTACGAAAATAAATTTATATCTGTGATCTATTACCATTGTTTTAGTTCGGGGTTCTGAGTTCTGGGTTCTGACATGTAGTAGATCTCCTGCGTCGATCACTACATGTTTCAGTTCTGGGTTAGCAAAAGTTTATATGGTTTGCAAAAGTTTTTGGGTTGAATTCCGTTTAATGTTCTTGGCCCCCGACCCCATAGGGGAGTAAGTTTTCGTTTTCTTTGAACGTTCACTTCGGAGGAAAATTATTCGGGAGATCAATCCGATTTATGCCGCCCGACTCCTGACGGGTTTTTTATTTTTTGATTGCTATTTATTATTCATCTCCTTTCAATAATGTTACATACTGTTGACTGCCCACTGTTTACTGTTGACTTTTTTTAATGGTTTGCATTTATTTCAGGTATAGGCCGGCTGTTCATTGGTACATTTTTTTGGCTGTTCATTGGTACATTATTATTATCAATTATCATACGTTTCCACAAAATTAAGAATATCAATTCTAACATCTTCCGGTAAATGCCCACCAAAATAAATTGTTCCCATATCATGACCGTAAAGAGGATAATAATAATATTGATGTTCTACTCCTGCGATATTCAAAACATTATTTAATATTTCACCCTGTGAGGAAGGGACAGTAAAATCCAATCCACAATATTGTAAAAGTGTTGGAACTGAGGTAGAGGTAACATGTGTTACAGGACTAACTTCAATCCAGGTGGCAGTATCTTCAAGGTATGTTGTACCGGTCAAATTTTCCACTAATCCATTTAATTCAGGATTCGTTAAAAAATATTCGTTTGTTACATCAGTTGGGCCGGCCAGACTAAAAACAGCTTTAATTGCATTATCTGCATTATTATTATAAGCTGTATATAATGCGAGATGACCGCCTGCGCTGTGACCTGCAATTATTATTTTGGTAGGTGAATAGGTGAACCCATTTGATTTGGAAATTAAAAAATCAACGGCTGCTCTGACGTCAGCAGCAAGTTCGGTGTACAAAATTCCGGAGGTGGCATTTGCCAATCTGTAATTTACATTCGCAATTGCAAATCCGTGGTGCTGAAGATCAGATAAAACAACAGAGTAATCGCTTTTATCACCTGCATTCCAGTTTCCACCATGAACGAATATTAATAATTTAGTCTCCAGGGTTCTGGAAGCCGGTAAATAAACATCTAACTTCTGCAAAGGGTCGGCTCCATACGACACTTCATAAATAGTTTCTTCCAATAATTCTGTTGGTTCGTCATCCTTATTACAGGCAGCGAAAATCAGGAATAAAAAAGGAAAAAATAATAATTTAGGAAGATGCATTTTCAAAGTTAGATATTTTCGTCGAGTATTTTATACAAACTATCCCAGGTATAATATTTTGCTGCAGTGATCTTACTCGCTTCTGCAATTTTTGTCCATTTACTTTTATCTGTCAATAATGTTGCCACAAGTTCTCCAAATACTTTTACATCATCTGAAATAAGAATGTCCTTTTCGTGTTCCACCTGCAAACCTTCCGTTCCAATGGAAGTAGAAACCATGGGTATGCCTCTGCATAATCCGTTTATTGTTTTCACCTTCATTCCACTTCCGAAGCGCAAAGGAATTATATTTACTTTACATTTGGTAAAATATTCTTCCAGATCAACAACAAATCCAGTAATGATAATGTCGTTGTTATCCTTTGCAAGTTGCAATAAACGTTGGTCAGGATTTTTACCAATGATGTATAATTTTAATTCCGGAAACTTCGATTTTAATTCTCTCCAGGTTCCGTTTACAAACCAAATTAATCCTTCAATATTTGCTTCCCAGGTAAGGGTTCCAACATACACAAGACTATTTTCAAGAGTATCAAAAGATGGAATGGGAATTTTAATCTGATCATCCTCCCCTATGTGTAAATAATCGCGAAATTTTAATTTTCGTTTTTCGGGATCAGGTTCATGCATGGCATTGTCGTTACTTGCACCTAAAACAATATCCGCTTGTTTTACATAACGCAATTCCCATTTTTTTATTCTGTTCGCCTCCTGTTGAATTACGAACTTTTTAACAGGATTAGTTTCCACTTCTGCATATCTGCTCCAAATTAAATACTCAGCATTATGAGTTCGAAATACCACCTTGCCTTTAAATGTTTTAGGAATATATTGCATCACTTCATAATGTTCTGCTATTATAACATCAAAATCATTTACGATGCTTTCAATTTTGTTTTTCATGCTTTCGGAATAATTCCGAAACATATTTATAGTTATTCCTTTGATATAACTTTTAATAAGATTTGTCGGATTTCTTTCAACATTCAATGCTTCAAAATAGTACTGTTTTATACCGGTGTCGGCAAGAAATGCATCCTTATAGTTAACATCATCTCCCTTTAAAAAACAGGCAAAAAACAGGTCGTGATTTTTATGAAGGTATGTTGCTAATTTATAGGAATTGAATAAACTTGCACCATGATTGGTGGGAAAGGGAAGGTGAATTGTGATATGTAATACCTTTTTACGAGTGGTCGACATAAATATTTTTTTTGCCACAAAGGCTCGAAGACACAAAGGGAGCACCAAGAAATTATCCTATAAAAATGTTTAATCTCCGCGTCATTCCATTATCAGTACGAATCTAAGTGGTATTATTAATTTTAAATTTAGTTCACTTAATATTATTTCAACCTCCGTTTAATTGCTTCTACTATATTTTTCATGCGATGTAAGTTAAATAATATGGCTAAAACGATTTTAATCGGAAATGAAATATAGTAACATAAAATATAAAGCGGATTTGGATTTACTTTGTTTACTGTATAACCGAATTGTTTCATATTATCGCCACAAATATTCTGACAAAACCATAGTTCGCCATTATTTAATCCGCCTTTTTCCCAATTTCCTGCTCTTTCCGTTTTTATTCCGAATTCATCCGGTTTATCTGCTTCATTGCTGGAGCCGACCTGAGGAATCATGAGCATATTTTCATTAAAGTCAATTTCCAGAAACCGGCATAAGTTTTTTATTTCGATTTGGGAATCATTTACCATTTTTTCGAAATACATGGTATGCAATTGCGGATGTTCTTTATATTTTGCCGCTGCTCTAATACTGGAATTCCACAATTTAGAAATAGTGATGGGATGATAATTTATCTTTAAACGGCGTTGCTCTTTCTTCGTCATAAATTTAGCACCCATTGCACGCCGTTGCCATTTTCTTTTTTGACTCAACATTACACCCCTCGGATCCCGCACCATGTTTACTATTTTGGCACCTGGAAATAATTCGAGAATCTCACCAATATAAAATACATCCTGAGGAGTTTTTTCACAAGGGATTGTCTTATTATATTTTCTTGTTTCAAAAAATAAAAATGCATTTAAAACACTATGCGAAAAAATATCTCCTTTTATATTTTTAATAATTTCCTGTGCATCCGATTGATATTTTCCAATATTCATCTCAGATAAATAACCATCTCTCTGAATAAATAATAATTTAGAAGCAAGTGTTTGTGCTCCCTCTTGTGATATCACTTTATGTTTATCGGAAGTACTCCACAATTGCTCAAAAAAATGCAATTCCTCCAACATGTATATCTGCTTATGATTGCCTAATACACGGCGCATCATCGTTGTCCCACTGCGGGAATTTCCTACGATAAAGATTATTTTTTCACTTGCAGTCAAACTCATTTCCAGGCAGCAAAGATAAATTATTTAACCCCAATTAATTCGTCCATGGTGTTTTGGGCTACGTAATGATAACCGGGTCGTGCTTTTTTGTAAATTCTTACTGCCATTTCCTTTTGTCCGGTTTTGATCATGGCCTTATATAATGGAGTGAGGAATTTCCTCCTGCCTACCGAACACAAGAAGGTTTCAATTGCAGGATATGCTGCGGTATAATTTCTTTTAATTGCAAGCTCATACCAGGCATCTGCTATTTCGCTATTTCCGGTTCCGGTGAACTTGAATAATCCGTCGAGATATTCCATCTTTTCCAAAGAAATATCATCAGGTAATTGGTAAATAAAACGCAGCCATTCATGAGTCGACCAGGATTTAACTTGCTCCACCGGAATATTATTTTCACGACTAAGTCCTTCTAAAATGATATCAACCTTTTCGAAACGTGCAGAAACTACTTTAGGGCAATTTGCAGGAATGCCGGGGCCATATATCCACTCATCAATATTCACATCTGCATATTTTTCTTTATTAGGTTCTATCAGATTTTTATTCAGATAAGTAATAAAATCTTCGGTGGTCATAACACTGAATGCATTTGTTGTAAAATAACCATTCACAAATACATCCCATTTTTCTCTTCCAACTTTACTTTCCAACAAACGCAAAAAATAGGCTCCTTTATTATATGCAATATCAGAAACACCTTCATCGGGATCACGACCTTCTAATTTTAATTTTAAATGTGTGTCGGGAGATGTAGCACCAAAATCTTTTACCGTTTCAACAAGTCCTTCATATTCCAAAACCTGCAACATATCGGCATAATCTTTACCATATACTGCCTCCATAATTCTATTTTCGAAATACACTGTAAATCCCTCATTTAACCAGAAGTCGTTCCAATTTGCATTGGTAACTAAATTTCCGCTCCAGCTATGGGCTAATTCATGCGCAACAAGTGCGACTAAACTTTTATCTCCAGCAATAATTGTTGGAGTGGCAAAAGTAATTCTTGGATTTTCCATTCCACCAAAAGGAAAACTCGGAGGCAGAACTATTACATCATATCTACCCCATTGATATTTTCCATATAAATTTTCTGCACTTTCGAGCATATTTTGCATATCGCTCAGTTCCCATGCACAAGCCTCCACAAAAGATGGTTCGGCATAAACACCGGTCTCATTTCCAACAGATTTAAATGCAAGATCACCAACTGCGAGACTCATTAAATAAGAAGGAATTGGTTGTTCCATTTTAAATTGATAAATACCATCTTCATTTATCTTTTGAGGATTTTCTGCGCTCATTAAAGCGATCATTCCTTTTGGAACTTCCACCTGCGCATCAAATGTAAAACGAACACCGGGGCCATCCTGACAAGGGATCCAGGTTCTGCATAAAATGGCCTGTGATTGTGTGAATAAAAACGGAAATTTTTTGTCGCGTGTTTGTTCTGCATTCAACCATTGCAACGCTGCAGCTCCGGTGGAAGTTTTATAAGTAATACTCACAGTTTTTGCAGAAGCAGGAATATCAATTATAAGTGCATTACCTAAAAATGATTGACCTGCTATAGTATCCGCTAATTTATAATTGAAGGTAGAGTTTCCATCAACCGAAATATTTTCAATAATAAGGTCTCGTGTATCGAAAATTACATTGCCGCTATTTGACTTATTTTCAATGGTCCATGTAGCAATAGCAGAAATGACTTTGGTGTCAAAATCAATTTTTGCCTTCCAGCTTAAATGTTTAACAACAGCTTCATTTGTTTTGGCAAAAGAGTGCGGATCTATTATTTGCATATTTGTTTTTTGATCTGGTGAATTTTTCTCCTTGGTATTACAGCTTATTAAGGTTATGATCAATGGCAATAAACAAAATACTCTAAGGTTCATACATTTGATTTGTGGCGGCAAATTTACAGAAAGTAGGCGGCCTATTCTAAACTTGCTGATTTCTTAACAGCTTATTAAAAAATAAAGACCTTCAAATTCACAAATATTTATATTTTTGACCGCCATTCGCAGCAAAAGTGGGCGGGGCACCGAAAACCAATCACAATCACTAAACCAACAGCCGGCAGGAAATGTTAATCACTTTCGTTATCATCTATATGGTGATAACCTTTGCGGTAGGGATTTACACGAGCAAACTCGTAAAAGGATCCAAAGATTTCGTTCAGGCCGGGCGCAGACTACCTCTGTTTTTAAATGCCGCCGATCTTTTTGCACTCTGGTTTGGCTCGGAAACTATTTTTGGAGCTTCCAGCGAATTTGCTCAACACGGATTGCGTGGAGTTGTGGAAGACCCCTTCGGTGCTGCCTTATGTCTCGTTTTATTCGGAATGTTCTTCATAAGGCGGTTATACCGCATGAATTTGTTCACCCTGGGCGATCTTTTCAAAATTAAATATGGAAAAACTGCTGAAGTAACAGCGAGCTTTTTTATGTTGCTCACTTTTTTCGGATATATCGCCGCGCAATTTATTGCTTTGGGATATATTTTTTCTTTTGCAACGGGCGGAGCAATTCCTATTCAAACTGCATCCATAATTTGCGCTTGTATTGTTATGATCTATACCATGGTTGGAGGAATGTGGGCAGTTTCCATCACTGATTTTATACAGAGTATTATTATAGTGGTTGGATTTATTTTTGCCGTTATTTTCTTATTAAATGTGAGCGGAGGGTTTGATAATGTAATTGCAAATGCACCCGAAAATGCATTTCACTTTTTACCGGATGGCGATTCTTTTTCTATCATCAATTGGCTGGGTGCCTGGATGGTGGTCGGGCTCGGGTATATTCCTTCACAAGATGTTTTTCAGCGTGCAAATTCTGCGAGAACAGAAAAAGGAGCAGTTCGCAGCATGTATATTGGTGCAGGTTTATATATTTTAATTGCTATGATGCCACTATTTATTACATTGTGTGCTAAGGTTATTTATCCGGAAAATACTTTTGAAGATACTCAGGCAATTATTTTAACCATGATAACAGAACACACTCCGCTATGGTTGCAGATCATATTTTTCGGGGCATTATTATCCGCAGTATTAAGCACTTGCAGCGGAGCAATTTTGGCACCTGCGAGTATATTGGCAGAAAATTTTATTAAACCCTTATCCAAAAAAACATATAGCGATAAACAATTTTTAAGAATACTGCGATTAAGTGTAATATTTATTGGTTTGATATCCATTTGTATAAGCGTGATGCGCAGCAATATTTTTGCATTGGTAGGTGAGTCTGCAGTTTTGGGAATGGTGAGTTTACTCGCTCCGGTGGTTGCAGGATTATATTATAAAAACGCTACAACAACTGGAGCAATGTTGAGTATGTTCAGCGGAATAATTGTCTACGTAGTATTCGAATATTTATTTCCAGTTTTACCCGTTGAAGCTTTTCTTCCGGCAACGGTGGTGAGTTTTATTTTTATGTATACCGGGAAGTATTTTGAAGCGAGGAAACCGGAAGCGGGGTTGGCTTGAGGGGGACATAGGACATACGACATAGGAAATAGGACAATGACAAAGGACTTGGTTAACTTGGAGTGTAAGTTTTATTTTCTTATTCAAATATTTCATTTGGTGGAGCATGACGAGCGAGTTTAAATTGTAGAAGAGAATTTAATATTCTGCACTGAGTCTTAATTCCCCTTATTGTACAATAAATTTCTCCCACAAAAATCCCTCATTACTATGTAATGAAACAACATATTCACCAGGTGGAAGGTTGTGATTAAAATTTTCCGTATAAGTTCCTTTCAAAATTTTCCCATGATGTATGGGATGCACTAAATTTCCTTTCATATCAAAAATATTCATACTAATTGTAGTATTTTGATCGATCGTATACTTTATATTAATATAATTTTGGGAAGGATTGGGAATTATATTATCTATTTTGTGATTAAGTGAAATGCTATTTTCAATTTCTACATTACTTGTATCAATTGTTGTTGTATCCGCATATACATATATGGTGGACCCACTTGAAAAGGATAATGAGTCATTTACTTTAAAAAATCGATTTAAATTTCCACCAAAATAATTCATGCTCCACGACTCACCACCATCAAATGTTTCAAATGCACCACTAAACCATCCACCCACCCAACCAGTATCCGGGTTAACAAATCCTACCATTTCAATATTATAATATTCAAAGGCTAATGTTTTAATCTCCCAAGTCATACCTGCATCATGTGAGATCATCATACGTGCGTCATTCGATCCTGTAATATCCTCAATTGAAGCAAATGCATTCACTGAGTCCAGAATTTGAATCTTCCATACCAATTCACTATTGTAATTTGTATTAATTTTTTTTACCCAACTCAATCCCCCATCCTCAGTATATAATATCACTCCTCCTAAATCCGGCGATATATCCGTCCCAGTTACAAATCCATGGAGATTGTCAATAAATTTAATATCTACAAGTGCTGATGCATAAGCACTCATATCTATATACTCCCAATTATTTCCTTTATCGCTGCTTTTAAAAATATATGCAGGTCCACTCCAAACTCCACACAAATAAATTGTAGTATCATCTGCAGCAGATATACCACAAATTCCCTCGAACGCCACAGGAAGAGAATCTGTAATTTCAGTCCAATTTAAACCTCCATCACTTGATTTATAAAGATTGCTATCCAAAGAGCCACAAAAACCAGTATTAATATCCAGAAATTCAATGGACCGTAAATAAGTCATAGAACTAAATTCCAACTCCCAGTATCGCCCTGAATTAACTGTTTTGTAAATTTTTCCTCCACCACACATCCATCCTGTGG
>JAYSYX010000043.1:0-15330 GCA_043727235.1 Bacteroidota bacterium | reverse complement strand
AACGGTTCCATAGAAAAAGAAAATACGTTCAATCCCTTTGATCCCTGTGTATTCAAAAGGTGTTTAATTAATTTTCCATTCAAATCATAAATTCTGATATCAACTTTACCTGAATTGGGCAATTCAAATTCTGCGGTAAAATAATTTTCGATGGGATTTGGGTATACTTTTGATAACAAACCATTTTCAGAAGTTAATATATCTGCTGCATGAACATCATTACTTTCTAATTTAGCTATCCATGTTGCATTATTTCTGCTGGTAAATGGAAAGGTTTCTACAAATTTGCCAAAGTTTCCACTTACCCAAACTTCTCCGGGGTGATTATATCTTCGTTGTGAACCTGTGTAATCGCCCCATCGCTCATAAGCACCCGACAAAACATTTACATAAGTATCTCCTGTTTTAATATTTACCGGATCGGAATATGCATACCAATTAAAATATATTGCGCTCATACCTGCATTAACGGTTGGAGCAGTATGATCGAATACAATTATGGACTGGTTATCACCATCGTAGTGTCCGGTATAAGAAATATTCGGATAACCGAAATCCAAAGTATCATCTCCAATAATATTTGCAACAATTGTTTTTTCACCTTCGAGATCTGTCATCACTCCGTGATATATACCACAAAATCCGGTTGCGGGATCAAGAGTATTCGAAACAAATTGAATTTGATTATCTTCATAAAAAGAACCCAAAATACGTCCATCATTGGTATCAAAAATATGGGTGAGATATTGTCTTGCCTGTGGAGGAACGCCATATTTTTTATTTGCGATGGAATAATCAATTTCAATTATAGTTTCAGGATCATCCAATAATCCTGTAACATGCACAATAAATATGGTATCATTTTCAGGTGAAAAATTCCTGTTACTCAAAAAATACATATCGGGTCCATAAGTAGTTTCACCTCCTTTCACTGGATTTAAATTGCGAATGGGTTTGCCATCAAAAAATATATTATCGTGAAATATTGCGTCCAAAGAATCTCCCGCATATCCTTTATCCAAATTCATTTGCCAGATCAGCGTTTCGCTAAAACCCGTTTGCCAAGGTTCATCCGGAATAATTAAATTAATAGTAAGAAATAATTCTTCTTCTGTAATTGCGAACATGGGAAAATCTGTCCACAGATTATTATTTTTTGGATTTCCGGGTAAAGCATAAAAATTCCATTCCCCGGTAGGATCATTTGTTTTAGAAAATGCTACAGTTATCAAACTCGTTTCCGGAGTAAATCCATTCAGAAAAAGTAAAATAAATTTATCGGCCCGTGGGTCATACATTACTTTCGGATCGAATGCAGAAGCAGCAATGCCAAGCGTATCTGCAAAGGTGGATAAATAAACCGATTGCAATAAAGTGCCTAAGCTATCGTAAATATATATGGAGGAATTAATAACAGAAATTATTTTACCGTCATTTGAAATTGCCATATCATTATCGTTTGGCACACCGCTGCCCATTGGATTGCCTTCAAAACCGGTTAATATACCGGGCTCCGGCAGGTCGTTTGTTTCGTTTTGTTTATGAGTATTTACAGACGTAATTGCGCGCTTGCCATGAAGCTCTTCTTTTAGATCGATAAGATATCTTCTATAGGTTTCAGAACCCGGAGCAGGCATTTCAAGACATAACAATTGCGGATTCCACTGAGTTTTTATTTCAGAAAAATTTAGAGTGGCAGAAAGAGGGAATTTTTTAAGTTTTGTTTCCTCTTGTGCATTGATAATATTTATCAGGAATACAAAAAGTGTGGTGAAAATGATATAACGCATATTATAATAATGTACTTTAAATCAAATTTAGGTAAAAAGGGACCAATTACCAAACTATTTTACCGACCAAACTTAAAATGCCTTTAATTCATCGCAATAACATGACTTTCCTTTGCACTTTTTTTCAAACATAGTAATGCGGCCTTATAAATTATTTCAGATGACCTGTCCCAGTTAAAATCCAATTTAACTTTATTAATTTCATCAGAGTCAGGAATATATTTAATGCGATTAAACAAAAACTCTTCCAAAGCATTTTTTATATCCGCAATATCATCAGGATTAAAATAAATTGCATTATCTCCTGCAACCTCTGGTAAACTGCTACGGTTAGAAGTGATAATTGGAACTCCGCATGCCCTTGCTTCCAAAACCGGTATTCCGAAACCTTCAAAGAATGAGGGAAATACAAAAGCATCAGCGGAGGCTACTATTCGCGTAAGATCATTTAATTGCAGATGCCCGGTAAATGTAACATCATCTTTAAATTGCATATTTTCATAAACTGCTTGAGTTTCATCAGTTTTCCATGCCATTCTGCCCACAATTACCAACTTCTGATCAGTTTCATTTTCCTTTTTAAAAAGATCAAATGCCAACAATAAATTTTTAACATTTTTTCGCGGATGCACAGATCCCACATAAACAAAATAATTTTTTCCACCTGCAAAATTTTGTCTGGTTACAACCTTTTCTTCTTCAGGTAAAACCACATATTGTTCATTGGCACCATTATGAGATATGTCGATCTTTTTTGGATCAATATGATAATGTTTTACAATATCATCCTTTGAAAATTGTGAAACGGTTATTATCCGGGCCGCTTTTTTCGCGTAGAGCGGGGTAAATTTCCTATAGTATTTACTAACTATTCCGGGAGTATGTTCGGGGTAATGTTCAAAGCCCAGATCGTGAATTACGAGCAGGGTTGGCACCTGTGTCTTTAAGGATAAAAATCCGTCAGTGGAAATAAAAACATCGGGTTTATATTTTCTAAAAATTTGCGGTAAAGCGTAATCGAACCAATACTTCCATAAATATGGATGTCGGGCGGGAGGCCAAACCTTGATTGGAATGATATTGTCAGAAAAAATAAATTCGGGGTCCCAATCACGATCGAACAAAAACAAAAAAGAATGTTCGGGGTGATTTCTGGTAAGGCGTTTCATGGTTTCATATGTGAACCAACCTATGCCTTCCAGTTTATCCTTTATAAGGAAACGGGTATTAACAGCTATCAGCATGTTATACAGTGGTGTTTTTAATCATTAACTGAAAAAGCGTAGAAGTATCCCGTATCACTAAATCTTTAGGTAGAAGTTTGTCGCCAGCGTGTAATTTGAAGCAATAATAACTATTTTTAGCATTCCAACAAAATAATGCGGAAAAATTTTATCACCAATATCAGCTTTCTGCTGTTGCTCAATCTTCTGGTTAAACCCTTCTGGATATTGGGAATAGACCGCACAGTGCAAAATACTGTTGGACCTGATGCATATGGCACTTATTTCGCTCTCTTCAATTTCGCATGGCTTTTTCAAGTAGTACTCGACTTCGGGATCAATAATTTTAATAACAGAATGGTTGCTCGGCAGCCCGAAAAATTAGGGCAGTATTTATTTTCCACACTAATTGCCAAAATCGTTTTATCTGTTGTTTATACCATTTTGATCTTTATAGCAGCTATTGGAGTTGATTTTTCATCTGAACAGATATCCATATTAATACTGTTGATCTTAATGCAGGTATTAATGTCATTTTATTCCTTTTTGCGGTCGAATGTAAACGCCCTCCATCTTTTCAGAACCGATGCCTTTTTATCGGTATTTGATAAACTTGTAACCTCAATAATTTGCGCATGTATTTTATGGACAACTATTTTGCCATTTGAAATGAACATTACAAATTTTATCTGGGTCCAGATATTTGGGTATGTGTTTGCACTGATAATTGCAATACTGATTTTGTTCAATCAACACATAATGATTAAATGGAAATTTGACAGCGCATTAATAAAAGAGGTTTTTCTAAAAAGTTATCCCTATGCATTGCTCGGATTTTTAATGACCGCCTATTTCAGAACTGATGGAGTATTATTGGAAAGAATGCTTGGAGAAAATGGTGCTTATGAAGCCGGGATATACGCTTCTGCATTTCGTTTACTTGATGCAATGAGTATTTTGGGATTTTTGTTTGCCGGACTTTTAATGCCTATGTTTTCCAGAATGATTGAAAACAAAGAAAACATAAAACCCCTATTTGAACTTGGATATACCTTAATGCTTATATTTTCTGTTGCGGCAGGAATTACAATTATTTTTTACAGACTTGAAATAATGCAATTATTATATAGTACCGGCGATAAGTATTCCGCAAATATTTTAGGATTTCTGATGCTGAGTTTTATTTGTATTAGCATAACCTATATTTATGGAAGTTTGATCACTGCAAATGGCAGTATTAAAAAATTAAATCAAATATCGCTGGTGGGATTCACGCTTAATATAATATTAAATATACTTCTTATTCCAACTTATAAGGCTCTGGGCTCATCAATTGCTACTATAATTGCTCAGCTCATCATTCTAGGCGCACATATCTATTTTGCAGGTAAAATATTTTCTATAAAAGGCAGGGATCTGAAATGGCTTCGAAGTGCAATTTTTATTCTGCTGGTTATTATAGTAAATTTTGGAATATATGAACTGCCTATCCAGTGGTATCTTAAATTCATTATTGCCGGTTTGCTATCGGTTTCAGTATCTGCTTTAGCAGGACTTATTAAATTAACAGAGATCAGACAGGTGTTGCAGCCAATACTTGTGGGCAATCGCAAAAAGGTTTGATTCTGATTGACTTTTTCTACCTTTGCCCTCTAAAATTCACATATGGAACAATCCAATGATATAATTCGCTTAATACAGATCATCTACAAGTGGCGCAAACCGACTATAATTATAACGGTAGTGGTGGCAATTGCTGCCTGCATTGTAACCTGGTTCTTTATGCCGAACTATTATAAATCCTCTGTAACATTTTATCCCACCAATCCAATAATGTCGGACCGACAAGTGCTGTATAGTCAGTCGGCCGGTGAAATTGAGATCGATTATTTCGGGAGCGCAGGAGATGTTGACAGGATTTTGACAATAGCAAATACCAGCAGCATTATCGACTACATGATCAACCATTTTCATCTTATGGAACATTACGGAATAGATTCCACTAAAGAAATGGCGAGATACAATACCAAGAAGGAATTTTTAAATAATTACAGGGCTATTGAAACTGAATATGCAGCTATTGAGATATCTATTTGGGATACCGATAAAGATCTCGCATCTGAAATGGTAACACATATTGTTAAAACAATTGATGGACACAATAAAACAATGTTGCTGCGCGATAAAAAATTAGTAGTGGAAACATTTAAAAAACAAGTTGCTATTAAGGATGCAGAAGTTGATAATTTGAAGGACAGTATTGGTATGATGAAAAAATCCGGGATCAGCAGTGAATCCCTCATTATTTTAGAAGAAAAATTAAAAGATGCAGTTGAAGACCTCAGTATCAATAAAAAAATTCTCGATCAGAATCTCACCTCTATAAATACTGATTTCTCTACTATAAATGTTACAGAGGAAGCATACCCTGCAATCAGAAAAGACAGGCCAACCCGTTCCCTTATCGTTATAGGAGTTACCTTAGGTGCATTTGTATTCTTAGTGATATTAGCCGTATTGACCGAAAACTTCAGGAAAATAAAAAGTAAATTAAAAAATGCGTAGTCTTCAGGCACAACCTGTTGAATTAAATATTTTTCGTACCGCTGTAATTCTTGGTATCGTTGCCATGTTTGCGGGTATCTTATTATATGAACCTCTATTTTTTTTGGTTCCTATCGCTTTTTTATTTGCTTATCAGGTGATTTTAAATTTCAAATCAATTTTCTATTTATTGCTGATTGCAACTCCTGCATCCATTGAATATTATTCTCCTACCGGCTTCAGCACAACATTACCAACTGAACCAATCATGTTGGTGTTCATGCTTACTTTTATTTTTTACGTATTTCTAAAACAGGAGTTATTTGATCGTGATTTTATAAGTCACCCACTCACCATTATATTATTTATCCATTTTGGCTGGCTGATGATCACAACAATATTCTCAGCAGATATTGTGATATCCTTAAAATATCTGTTAGCTAAAACATGGTTCATTATAACCTTTTATTTTGTTGGTGCGCTGGTAGTGAAAAATATTAAGGATTTCAAAATAGTTTTCTGGTGTTTATTTACCCCTACACTTTTATTGGTTTTATTTACGCTCAACAATCACATGCACTACCAGTTCCGATTTAGTGAGGTGAATAAGACCATGGTGCCGTTTTTCAGAAACCACGTTAATTATGCGGTGTTTTTAGCCCTGACATTCCCATTCTTATTTATTGCATCTACCTGGTACAAAAAATATACCTGGCAACGAATGGTAATTAATTTAGGAAAGATATTATTTCTTCTTGCGATTTATTTTTCTTATACAAGATCTTCCTGGTTATCCATTGCCGGAGCGTTAGTAGCATACATTTTAATGCGTTACAATAAATTATTACCGGCAGCAGGAGTATTAATAATGTTGGTGATTGCTTTCGTGATCTATATGCTGCACAATAATAAATATATGGATTATGCGCCTGAATACACAAAAACCATTTACCATACCCATTTTTCTGACCACATGGAATCAACAATGAGTCTGGAAGATGTTTCGAGTGCAGAAAGAATATATCGCTGGGTTGCTGCGGTCCACATGATAGAAGAACGACCATATCTCGGATTTGGTCCCGGACAATTTTATTTTAATTACAAGGAATATACCATTAATAAATTCGAGACCTATATCAGCAGAAATCCGGAGCGGTCAACTGTTCATAATTATTATTTGCAGGTAACAGTTGAACAGGGTTTTATAGGATTGATAATTTGGGTAGTGTTATTGATTTATATATTATATCTGGGTCAGAAACTCTATAATCGTTTCGCCGATAAACAATATAAGTATCTCGCTATGGTATTAACATTATCCATCATAACCATTATTATTAATATTGCATTAAGCGATCTTATTGAAGCGGATAAGATCGGGACGATGTTTTTTATGATGATGGCAATTTTGGTGAATTTGGATTTGCTGCTAAAAAGAAATTCAATTAAACCGTCCACAGAGATCCTTCGGTAATTCTGTGGGGAAATTCTTAGAGGTGTGAAATTCCTTCACTCCTACATTTTTTAATTCTTTAATTTTTTTTTATCCCCTTAAATCTGCCCAATCCGCGTCATCCGTGTTCCCTTTTTTTTAATCCTTAATTCTTCTCCCCCACAGACCTGCACAGGTTTCCAAAACCTGTGAGGTCGACGCACCTCACTCTTTCATTATTTTGACACTTAACACTGTAATATCATCACTTACTTCTCCATCCTCACCCTTAAACCTCATTATTTCGTCGATGATTTTTTTATTGAGTGCTTTAACATCTCCCTTATAATTATTTTCCACAAGTGAAATGAGTGCGTCAATAGGGAAAACCTGATTCGCTTCATTTACAACATCGGTTAGCCCATCGGTATAACAAATAATGGCGGTGTTTTCAATGATTGGTATCTGACCCATTTTTACAGAAGGAAGTTCGTCGAACATTCCCAATATGGTTGTTCCTTTATCTAAAAATTTAAAGCCATGGGAATTTACTAAAATAGGTGGATTATGTCCTGAGTTTACATATTTTAAGATACGATTCTTGCGATTATATTTCCCCAGAAAAAGAGTGATGAACTTCTCCCCTTTTGTGCTCATTAAAACAGCCTTGTTTAATTCCTGCATATACTCTTCAATAGTGGTAGGATTACGTTTTGTAAGCTCGCGTATCTGTGCCTGAAAATTAGCCATTAACAATGCTGCCGCAATTCCCTTCCCCGAAATATCTGCAATACAAAAAAAGAATTCATCCTCACTCAATTGCAAATAATCATAATAATCACCTCCAATATTTTGATGCGGAAGATAAATGGCATCCATTTGTAATTTATCGTTAATAGGAAGGTTATGGGGGATGAGCATATTTTGTACCTGCGCCGCCACTTCCAATTCTTTCTGAAATGCAAGTGTCTCGGTCTCCTTTTTGAACAATCTTTTATTCTCAATTGCAACAGTAATAATATTGGTTACTGTTTGGGCAAATTTGATCTTATCTTCCAGAGGTTCATAACTTTCCACCTTCGGATTACTCATCAATAAATAAGCAAGCGGGTTATCCTTATGAAATACCGGAATTAAAATATCGTATTGTTTTAAATAATCCGGCAAGTTACCATTGAGTTCAGAGAGGTCGGTGAGTTTGTTGTATTGTAACAAAGTATAAACCAAGCCGGGATTTAATTCTGAAATAAATTTATTCCCCAAAACGGGTTCCCAATCATTGCCATTTTTGCTGAACAACAACATATTCTCAACACCAAGTTGATCCTTCAATGTGCGATAAAATAATTCAAAAAGTGATGAGGCAGATCTGTTTGAATTAATTGCTTTGGTTATTTCCAATAAGGCATCTATTTCCAGTTGTTTGAGTTTCAACTGGTCACGCAACATCTCCATCACATTTAAACCGGCAATTGCCATAATGATATTTAATTAAATATAAATTTAAACAATTTTATTTATTGTTACTAATCAAGTCTGCTTTTTATATCGAGGGCATCCCGCAAACCGTTTCCCACCATAAAGAATGCGAGCACTAAGATAGTGATTGCAAAGCCGGGAATTAGTGCCAGATACGGATCTGTTATTAAATTATCTTTATATTTTGCGATCATTAATCCCCAGCTGGGTGCCGGAGCCTGAACCCCAATACCTAAAAAACTCAACCCGGCCTCTGTTAATATCGCATAGGCGAAATTAGCTGCAGTAATTACTATAATTGGTCCTGTTATATTCGGAAGAATGTGTATGAAAATGGTCCGCAAATCAGAATACCCAAATGTTTTTGCAGCCTGAATAAATTCCTGTTCACGCACTTGCATAACCTGGCCTCTTACAATCCTTGCAATATCCACCCACATAGTTAATCCCACTGCAATAAAAATGGTATAAAAATTTTGTCCGAATGCAAAAACGATAGGAAAAACCAACAACAAAGTTGGAATTGCCCAGATAATATTAATGAACCACATAATTATATTATCCACCGGAATTAAAAATTTGGATCTCTTTCTGTTTAATTTAATATATGGTGGATTTCTTTTATAAAAGCCGGCAAAAGCACCTAATGGAATTCCGATAAATAATGCGATAAATACTGCCACCACTCCTACAGATAAGGAAACTCTGATACCAAGTAAAATCCTGCTTAAATAATCTCTTCCAAGGTCATCTGTTCCAAATAAAAAATTTCGGGTGGAAATGAATTTTGATTCAATTAGTTTATGTTGTTGATCAACAGGGATGTCTTTCCTAGTGATCTCCTGTAAGGTAAATCCCAATTTCTGGCCTTTACTTGCATCACCGATAAACCTTTCGACATAAAGTGAATCGTTAACAAAATTATAAGCAGTTATAGGCACAGACCTATAATCAACCTTCTTTCCAAATAATATCCAATTAACAAAATTTGTTTTAGGCGGTGTTAGTTCCAATGGCTGTTTTAATACCTTAATTGAAAATCCGGGAGATTGAAATGCGAGTTCATTCATTTGATCGTTTGCATAAGGGGTGATATCAGGAGAGATAAGATGTGAAAAAACCGCAAGTAAAACAGCATATAGAATTGTAACAGTGCCGATCATTGCATTTCCATTGCGTATAAATTTATCAATGGATCTTACTTTTTGATTGTTGGAAATATCGTATTTGACAACCTTTTTTTTCCACCACAACCGGATTAAAAATAATGGGGGAGAAAAAACCAAAACCAGAAAAATAATTACCCCCGAAATTAAGAGGAAGCTTTTAAATGAGGCATTTACAAAATGGACCCCGCCCGAAGCGAGCTGCATCCATCCGCTAAGCAGCGACATGCTAACTATTGCGATTAAAAACCAAATAATTATTTTTTTATTTCGCAACAATGTAATTTGCTATTTTTTTTGCTTGATTATAAATTATATCCTTCGGCCCTTCCAATAATATTTTCCAAAAACGCCGGCAGGTGCAACTAATATAATATAAATAATATGCAATATCTGCATTGGTAAAAATAACCAAAGTAAATTTTCTCTGCGGAAAAATTTTGTCACTGAATATGCAAACAAGGTATCAATACAAAGTTTCGCCAGAAAATGAAACATTGCTAATTTTAAAAGAGGCGGATAAAAAAAACCGATCACCAAATTTACTACAATCAATAAATTGGAAAGATAAACAAAGGCTAAAATGGCAGTTATCCTTTTATCCTCATAGTGTGTCGACTTGCTTGTCCATCGAACCCTTTGATGCCAGAAAGGAAGAAATTCTTTTTCGGTATTGGTATAAACAATAGTTTCTTTATTTTTTAAATAGGCAATTTGTCCATTGAATTTTTTAGCCATTTTATGCATAAGCATCATATCGTCGCCCCCCGGAATATGATCTATATTCTTAAACCCATCAACAGCTAAAAATGCTTCTTTTGTATATGCGAGATTTGCTCCGTTACATAAATTATAAAAACCATTTTGAATACAAGCAGCTGCAATTCCAACCAAACTAAGAAAATCCAATGTTTGAAATTTACCAAGAAAACTTGTATCGGGATAATAACTCACCATGCCTGCTATCATAACAGGTTTGTGTTCTTCATAATAATGTACAATTGTTTGTAGCCAGGTAACACCTACATGACAATCAGCATCAGTGGTTATAATAAGTTCGCCATTTGCCTGCTCAATAGCTAATTGTATTCCGGCTTTTTTATTTGCTAATAATGACTGTTTATTTTGAAATATTGTGGCGAGAGAAATGATCTGCAGATTTTTAATATCTGAATTCCTGACAAGCTCAACAGTTTTATCAGTGGAAAAATCATCTACAACGATAATTTCAAATAAGTCGCGATTATATTGTTGTTCGCGCAGATCGTCCAACAGGTTTTTTATATTTTTTTCTTCATTTCTAACAGGTATAATTACACTAACTTTAGTTGTATAATTTTTTTTACCCGCAGAATATTCCTCCAATTTTATCCAACCAAATAGAAAATACAAGATGAGTAAAACGTATAAAAAAATGCAAATACCAACAATTATACTGATCGCGATCATCTTACAAATGTATTACTTGAAATTGGTTATATAAATTCAGATTTTGCCGATAACTGCTTTTTGCAAAATTCACAAAAGGATATTTTCATTGCAATTTATAAATAAGCGCATGAAACCACGTGTTTTTTACCTAAAGTGGAAACTCTTTAAAATAAAAAAGGCTGCACAAGGCAGCCTTTTTACTATAAAGATCTTATCAGAAACTAGCTGTTAAACCAATTTGCATAAGTGCTAAACCATCCCAACCTATCTCAGCATAAGCGCCAAGCATATCGGTGAAATAGTATCTGGCTCCAATGCTTCCGGAATATCCGAATGGTAAGCCATAGTCGAAAGAGAATCCATCATCAACATAATCCGGATCATCATTGTAGTATTCGAAATTGTATCCGATATAACCTACACCGATTCCAACATAAGGATCTAATTTGTCGCCTGTAGCAAAATGGTAATTACCTCTTACCAATAATGCAAATAGTGACCCTTTGTAACCTTGTTCAAAGCCGTTACCTGCATCCCATGCATTTTTGTATGTCAGAAAACTAACACTTGCACCTAATCCAATTTGATCGGTGAGTGCATGTTCATACTTAATGTTAATTGGGCCAAAACCACTGGAACTATAACCTGAATTGAACTCATAAAGGTCATAAATGGATTTATAGATGTTTGGGAATCCTAACCCTAAAGATACATTGTTCATTCCTTCTTCAAAGGACTGAGCCTTAGCTGTTGTGCCGAATGCCATTATTGAAGCGGCAAACACACAGAGAAGTGTTTTTTTCATAAAGTAGTGTTTGTTTAGTTTAAGCGGTAAAATTGGACATTCGAAACTTAAATTCCAAATCATTAGACGTAGATAATGATGGTTATGAACAATTAATTATACATAGGAGTACATCTTATTTATAAGCTACGCAAAATCAACAGGTTATCTATCCTGTAAATTTTAAACTAGAGGGCATCCTCCAAAAATGGTATTAGTTTTTCATCAATAAAATAGTGTCCACGTTCCAATTTAGTGAGTTTGCAATGTAATAGGCCATCTGCAAAGTATTCGGCAACACTTATAGGAATAACTTCATCACGTAATCCAAAGAATAAAAAAACAGGAATTTTAAATTCATTTAATTTTTCTTTCACCAGATCAATATTAGGATTAAAGGTTCCCATGCTGATCCAGGTATCGTATAACCTTTGCCGTTTTTCTTGTGTTTCCATATGATTATAGGTAAACTTGTATAACCAGGGAGAGATCAGTCGCAGCTTACGCGTGATGTTGATGAATACAAAAAACCAACCCGGATATTTAATTGTGGTTCTGAATAATTGGCGCCCCCATTTCGGATATACAGCCACATTATAAAGTTTATTTGTTCTTATTCCATCGCTTGCCATTAAAATGAGTTCATCTATCTGTGCAGAAAAATTCTTAGATATATAAAGAACACATTTTCCTCCCATACTGAAACCCAATATCGAAAAGCGCGTAACCTTAAAAACATCTATAAATTGCTTAAATAAATTGAGGAGATCGATGGTGGTAAAAAAATCCGGTTCATTCCATTTGGAATTTCCATGGTAGGGCAGGTCAATTGCAATTACAGTATATTTTTTCCCAAGCGCCGGTTCCAGCACAAGAAAACTCTCGGCATTTTCACTGAATCCATGAAAAGCAAATAAAATTTTCTTTCCTTTTCCAAAACGGATATAATGGATCTTCGAATGTTTGAAATCAATATAACCGGAGTCTGTGATTGGCATAAAAGCTTAAAGTTAGGGGTAATTGTCAGGTTGGTCGTTTGAATAAGGTCGAATCTTGATATTATGCTCAATTTTAAACTTTTTTTCGACACATAACTTTTCAACAAGTATCTCACTTTATAGAAAAACCAATCGCGGTTAGTTATCTTTGCCCTTTAAGATGCAGTTACCTGTTTGCTTAAATCAATTTCCCCGCCCGACTGCATTCCCATTTCATTCATTTTCTTTTTTCTTATTAAAAAATAACGAATGCCGAAGGATAATTCGATAAAACATGTATTGATCATTGGTAGTGGTCCCATAATAATAGGACAAGCTTGTGAATTTGACTATGCCGGATCACAGGCGAGCCGCAGTTTGCGGGAGGAAGGCATCAAAGTTTCTCTTATAAACTCTAACCCGGCGACCATTATGACTGATCCGGTTACTGCCGATCAGATCTATTTATGGCCTTTGAATTCGGCGTATATCGAAACGATCCTGATCGAAAATATTGAAAAGGGAACCCCTATCGACTCGGTTTTGCCAACAATGGGAGGTCAAACAGCGCTGAATCTGGCTAAGGAGGCTTCTGAGATTGGCATCTGGCAAAAGTACAATGTGAAAATGATCGGGGTTGATATTGAGGCGATAGACAGGGCGGAAAACAGGGAACTTTTCAGGCAATTAATGGTGGAATTGGAGATTGGTACCGCTAAGAGTCATGTGGCCAATTCCTTTTTGGAGGGGAAGGAATTTGCTCAGGAGATCGGATTTCCACTGGTTATCAGGCCTTCCTTTACACTGGGGGGCACTGGAGGCGGTTTCGTTCAAAACAAAGATGAACTCGATGCAGCTCTTATGCGGGGCTTAACTGCTTCGCCAACCCATGAGGTTTTAGTGGAAAAGGCAGTTTTGGGCTGGAAAGAATTTGAATTGGAACTTTTACGGGATGCCAACGACAATGTAGTTATTATATGTGTGGTGGAAAATCTCGACCCTATGGGCGTGCACACCGGCGATTCGATAACTGTTGCTCCGGCTATGACTTTGAGCGATACGAGTTACCAGAACATGCGCAATCTTTCTATAAAAATGATGCGTGCAATGGGAAATTTTGCGGGAGGATGTAATGTTCAGTTCGCTCAGGATCCTTACACGGAAGAATTGATAGCCGTGGAGATAAATCCGAGGGTTTCCAGATCGAGTGCATTGGCGAGCAAAGCAACAGGTTACCCAATAGCGAAAATTGCCGCAAAACTTGCCATCGGTTATCATTTGGATGAACTGAGTAATCAAATCACAAAATCCACCTCTGCTTATTTTGAACCGGCATTGGATTATGTAGTTGTGAAAATGCCAAGGTGGAATTTTGATAAATTTCCGGGTGCCGATGATACATTGGGTCTTCAGATGAAAAGTGTCGGAGAAGTTATGAGTATCGGAAGAAGTTTTCAGGAAGCATTGCAAAAAGCTTGTCAGAGTTTAGAAAATAATAAAATAGGATTAAGCGGAGAAAAAGGATTTTATAAATCGAGTCAGGAAATTATTGAGAGTCTGGCTAAACCGCATTGGGATAGAATTTTTAATATCAAAAAAGCAATGGATCTCGGAGTGCCTGTGCGCACAATTCACAACCAGAGTTTAATTGATCCATGGTTTTTAATGCAGATACAAGAGTTGGTAAAAATTGAAAAAGAATTACGTCGCTACCAATTAAATAATATTCCTAAAAAATTAATGATAGAATTAAAACAAAAGGGATATAGCGATCTGCAAATTGCAAATACAGTTGGAAATTGTACGGAGGAGGAAGTTTATAATTATAGAAGAGATCTCGGCATTAAACGCACCTATAAATTAGTGGATACCTGTGCTGCTGAATTCGAAGCTAAAACTCCTTATTACTATTCTACTTTTGAAGATGAAAATGAGAGTGTAAGAAGTGAAAAAAAGAAAATAATTGTTTTGGGCAGTGGACCTAATCGCATCGGACAGGGAATTGAGTTTGACTACTGTTGTGTGCATGGAGTTCTTGCAATTAAAGAAAGTGGTTATGAGGCGATAATGGTAAATTGTAATCCGGAAACTGTTTCCACCGATTTTGATATTGCTGATAAATTATATTTTGAACCTGTATTTTGGGAACATTTATGGGAATTGATTGAACATGAAAAACCGGAAGGTGTAATAGTGCAATTAGGCGGACAAACAGCGCTCAAACTTGCAAAACAATTGCATGAAAAGGGAATTAAAATAATAGGTACCTCTTACGACAACATGGATATTGCTGAAGATCGCGGAAGGTTTTCCGATCTGTTAAAAGAATTAAATATTCCTTATCCTGAATATGGTGCTGCAACAAATGTAGAGGAGGCAATTGAAGTTGCGCATCGCATAGGGTATCCGGTATTAGTACGACCAAGTTATGTATTAGGTGGACAAAGAATGCGAATCGTTATTAATGATGAGGAGTTGGAAAAAAGTGTGATAGGAATTTTAAA
>JAYSYX010000042.1:0-2237 GCA_043727235.1 Bacteroidota bacterium | reverse complement strand
TCAAATGGCTCTATGCATTCCATTTATCGACCAGCTGTTCCAATACTGCATTTGGGTTCAGATACATTTGATAGAATTCATAATCAAAGGGCTGCTTTATGATGATATAATTTTTTGGAAATTATTTCAACCATTTTAAATGAATGTTGAAAAATAAAAAAGTGCTTACCTGGCATTCGCTTAAAGTCAACTACCTGGTTAGTTTCCTTTTGCCACAATTCAATATCGGTCAATTCCATGTCTTCTTCGGTACCGGTAATAACTGTAAAAGGTAAATTCAACCGTGGACGCTCCTGGTATATATAATTTTCGCTAACCTTGAAATCTGAACGAAGTATTGGTTCAAAATAATGAAGTAACTCGTCATTATTAAGAATTTCTTCCGGCATACCATCCAACTCCCTGATTGCTTCAATAAACTCCTTTTTCTCAAGTAAATGGCGCTTTTTTTCAGTTCTGGAAATTGCAGACGGTCCCGTTGTCCCGGAAATAAAAAGATGCACCGGTGGTTTGTGATTGTTTTCCAATAGTTTTAGAGTTACCAGGTAGGTCATTAAACCACCAAGGCTATGGCCGTAAATTGCATAATTTTGATCATTAATCAAAGGGCTGATTTGCCGGTAAATATCATCTGCCAAGTCGTTGATATCCGACAGAAGTATGTCCTTCATCCGGGTACCCCTTCCCGGGTATTCCACCGTTATAACGTTTAAAAAAGAGGGGGCTTTTTCTGCAAATTCCCGATATGAATATTTGTTTCCACCTGCAAAAGGCAAACAAAAAAGTTGAGTAGTTTTTCTCATTCAAAGATTGATTATTTTATCCGGTTGAATCCCATTAAATGAAAGCGGATTTAGGGTTGAAAAAATTGTAATTTATTAGTTAGAAACTGAATATCAATAAACTACTATTGAAAAAAGAATAATTATAACGTGTACATAAACATATACACAAAATTATTAAAAAACATATCGCACTACCGAAAAATAGAAATTATCATTATAAAATAATCTCCCTGATTTGTATTGAAGGCGAATTAACATCGCAACAGATATAGGAAATATGATTCGGATCCAGCTTTATTTCATGAAGAAACCATTCCCTGTTTTCCCAGGTAATTTTATTATTTTCTATCACTACCTTATTTAACGGTTGGTTAAGTCCGCATCCTATTACCTTTAAAAAAGCTTCCTTTTTGGTCCACAAGGTGAAGAATGCGTGGAATTTATTATCGCTATTAATTACTTCATCCCACTCCTGTTTTGCAAAAAGGTTGGTAAAATCATCAAATGGTATAGGGTGTATCTCTTCAATATCTGTCCCCACTTTATTTGATTCACTGATTGCACAAACAACAAACTCTCCGGAATGTGATATATTGAAACTTATAGAATCATTAATATAGGGCTTTTGGAATTCAGTATATTTCAGATCCTGTAAGGAATATTCAATTCGACCCAGATCCATTAATCCCCGCAATAATAAAATGTTTCCAGCCAAACACCTTTCAGCGTCCTGCCAGTTCCTGAATTTCAAAATTTTAGATTGAATTGAATCAGGAAGCATTTGTACCAGCATTTCAAAGGTCTCCTTTTTTAATCTACTTTTCAATCTGTAATAAAAAAGGCGTATCATTCAAAAAGTTTAAATAAATAGAATTTGCACAATTTAGGATTTAAGCAGGATTCAAATCAATAACGAATAGTGAAGTCAATTATTTTAGTCATTTTTTTAGAAAATAGAATCAAAGCTGACTTAAACAAAATAAACCAAAGAATGTGACATTAAAATTGTTCTTGTATTTGACCGGGGCAATAAGAGATAAGATGGGTCAATTCTAATCAGCAGCCAGGAATCCGAATGATCCTTTAGAAAGGGAGATACGAATATTTGAAAAAATATATTATTGGGCATAAAAAAGCCTCGGTAATTAAACTGAGGCTAATTTAAAAGAATATGGCAGCTACCGGATTATACCCCGATGGTTATCGGGGCTCCCGGTTGGAATACCAGTACCATTCGTCCGCCGCGGCGGATTAACTTCTCTATTCGGTATGGGAAGAGGTGGATAACTACTTATAATTAAAAAATTATAGGCATAAAAAAGCCCCAGTAATAAAACTGAGGCTAATTTAAAAGAATATGGCAGCTACCTACTCTCCCGGTTGGAATACCAGTACCATCGGCCATAAGGGGCTTAACTTCTCTGTTCGGTATGGGAAGAGGTGAACACCCTT
>JAYSYX010000041.1:0-5509 GCA_043727235.1 Bacteroidota bacterium | reverse complement strand
CTTCACGAACTGACTTAAAGTCGTTCTTTTAAACAAAATTATTAAAAAAACTAGAATCTTAACATAGAATCTCTGTGGGAGGGTTAACTGAATGTATCGGTTTGAAGATTCACTAAAATTATAATTCGGTAATACAATTCTTTCTTTACTCATTAATCACCATCACCTGTTTTACAAAATTCCCCTGCTCCGAAATAATATGCAATATCAATTGTTGCGATTCCAAATAATTTAAGTTGATATTTATTGATCCCGAATTATTTCTTTCCATTTCAAATGGCACAACTTCACCCAAAATATTATATAAAATAATATCCGCATTTATTAATTGCTCGGGTAATTCAATTATAATAAATGTATTTGCAGGATTGGGATAAATATTTATTTGTTGTGCTATGGTATTTTCAATGGCATTACATATATCAACAATAACGGTAACCTCATCTGTAGATGCGCATCCGTTCGCATCAATTCCCTGAACTAAATAAGTAGTTGTTTCGGTTGGAGAAACCTCTATACTTTCGCAGGGACCGCATGCCACGAGAGGTTCCGGCACCCAATTATAAGTAAGACCTCCGCTTGCAGAAATAGTAACAGTATCTCCTCTGCAAATTGTTATATCATCACTTGCCGTTATTGTGGGCGGATCGTTTACAATAATGGTAACAGTATCTGAACCCACACAACCATTTATATCCGTTACATAAACAATATAATTTATACTTTCAGTAGGATTACTTGTTGGAGCTAAAATTGTTGCAAAATCTAAATATGTTGGTGGCGTCCATAAATAAGATTCCCCTTCAGTTACATGTAATTTAATTTGTCCGCCGTAACAAACTGTTGTATCAGGTCCCGCTGTAACTATCATCGCCGGATAAGTAAATACATTTACCGTATCAACATCCACACAACCCGAAATATTTGTTACACTTACATAATAAGTTATATCCGACAAAGGAGCACAAGTTGGATTTGCAGATGTTGCATCATCCAAATATAAAACCGGACTCCAGGAATATGATGTTCCACCACTTGCAAAAAGATCAGTGGATGCACCGATACAAATTGTTGTTTCGGGACTTGCAGTTGCAAAATCACCCACAGCAACAACTACATTAATTATATCTTCATCAGAACATCCATCAGCATTAATTGAAGTTACTGTATAACTAATATCTGATAATGCAGTGCAAATTGGATTTGCAGAAAATGCATCATCCAAATATGTTGCAGGACTCCAAACATAACTTGTTCCTCCGCTTGCATTAAGCGTTGCACTTTCTCCCGAACAAATGGAAATATCATCACTTAAAACTAAAAAATCAACAGCGGCTGTTGTTATTGTTACATAGTCAATATCAGTACATCCTTCATCATTAATTGAAGTTACAGTATAGGTAATATCACCTAAAGGATTGCACAGCGGAGTTGCGGAAGTTGCATCATCGAGATAAGTCGCAGGACTCCAATTATATGTTGTGCCGCCACTTGCAAAAAGGCCTACTGTTCCGCCGGAACAAATTTCAATATCATCACTTACCAGTAAAAAATCGGAAGGAGTAATTCCAACAGAAATTTCATCCGTATCAAAACATCCGTTTGCATCAGTAATTGTTACGGTATATGTTATTGGAAATAAGGGAGTGCATTCCGGATTTGCAATAAATGCATTGTCTAAAAATAAAGCAGGACTCCAATTATATATAACTCCGCCACTTGCATTTAATATTGTTGAAGAGCCTGCACAAATATTTATATCTTCTCCCGCATCAGCTATTACTTCGGGAAATACTTCCACATACAAAGTATCTGTATCGATACATCCGTTTGCATTTGTTACTGTCAGGATATAATTAATATTTGCAAGCGGAGTACAAGTTGGATCTGAAATAAATGGATCATCTAAATAAGTTGTAGGGAACCAGGAATATGTAACACCTCCACTTGCATTTAATACGACAGAATTTCCTGCACAAATATTTATATCAGCTCCTGCATTTGCAAATTCTGTTATATGAGGAGATGTACTTTCTGCATATTGTAGTGATGAAATAATTACACCAGTTGCACCAGTAGTTGCACCATTGTTTTCTCCAAGACATGGACTGCCAATCGTAGTAATTGTCCCGAAAACACCTCCTGTTAAATCGGTAGTAATTCCCGGCCAAATTGATGCTCCGCTGTGTTTAATTACTCCACCTGAACCACCACCACCGGGACCGGTACACTGCGGTGCACCTGCATCACCACCTTTGCCACCTTTTGTTATTAAGGATGTTTCAATTACGGTATTTGCATCAATTAAAATGGAACCACCGGCGCCACCTCCGCCGGCACCATCGCCCCAGGCAAGATCCGCAACAAGATCGCCATTGGAAATGATGGAAAAATTATTCCCGTCGATCGAATTCGCATATATCATCACAATTCCTCCGCCATTACCACCGTCTGTTCCACTATTGTTATTTCCATGTCCTGCACCTCCGCCGCCACCTAAAAATATTTTATCCGTAATCATGGTTTGATCAAGTGAAATACCGGCAAAACCGGGACTGCCGGGACAAGAAAAGGCGCCTTCATCATTTTCACCACCCATTCCTCCCGCTGCTCCGTTTGACCCACCTGCAGCTCCGGCATTGTGGTCGTTTCCTCCGCCTCCACCATTTGCGGCCTTTCCGCGACAAGCGAGATATGCTTCAGTTAATATAACTATACCTTCACCTTTTTCACCACCTTTTCCCGAAAGCGTATCAGAAAAATAGAGTGAAGTGCCTAAACCTGTTGGGCAACTTTCCGGAAAATTTCCCGCATCGCCACCCTTAAAACCCATGTTCGACACATCAATATTTGCATTTAATACCAAACTATTCGTTTCAAAAACTAATACTCCACCTGTTGCGCCATTCCAGGGCGAACAACTCAGTGTTGCGTCTACACTTGCAGAGGCATAAACAGGTACCCGCACCAGTTGCACCAAACCCGAAGGATCGTATGTTCTCAATAAAGCATTCTCCAGCTGAATTGCAGTGCCGGAAACTGTGGAAATTGTCCCGAATTCATAATTTCCGGCCTCGTTATACGAAGTTATATTTCCAAAACTGGCAGTATTTGTAAGATTTACCGTTGCTCCTTTCATCTGTATGATAAGAACACGATCTCCAACGCTATATCCCACTGCTGATTCTACATAAATGGTATTGGAACAGTAATTTATTGAATCAACAGCAGCATTAATATTTATTACACCACTAATGGAAGTCTGGCCGAAAATAAATCCTGAAATAAAAAGTAATGAAAGTAAGGGTATATGCTTTTTCATATTACTATTGGTGTTTGAAGTAATAAAAATACAGGTTTTTGTATTTTAATACAAATCTGTTCCGGTGTTTTAAAAGTTTCCGGGTAATGACTTAGATCTGGATATTTTTACAAATGTTTTATATTTGTTTTGATGAAGATTGGTGTTATTAAAATAAATGGTATTTAATTTATCGGAGTAAGTAGAAAAACCTTGTTGCCACGAAGATTCTAAGACACAAAGGTTTCACAAAGCCGTACAATTAATGGCGTTCCAATACCTAACGCACAAGATCAAACTACTTCGTGTTAACTTCGCGCCTTAGTGCCTTAGTGGCTAAAGAAGTCAACTTAAAATTAGAAATCAAGTTTAAAATACCATTTAATCCAAATTCTGGCTTAATATATATACCAGATTTAATTTTTTTGTATTTTTATACCGTAGTAAGTTTCGAATTAAATGAAAAAGTGAAGACATTGGTCACTGGAATTACTACTTTACAAAATATTTGTTTTCTCTATTTAAAATTATTTTAAGTAATATTTATGTATACAATTCAAGATCGACTTAGCAAAGAAATTCAGGAAATTAGAGATTCAGGACTTTATAAAAATGAACGCATTATCACATCCCCACAGGCAGCAGATATAACCCTTGCCAATGGAAGTAAGGTGCTCAATTTTTGTGCAAATAATTATTTGGGATTGAGTTCACATCCGAAGGTAATTGAAGCTGCTAAAAAAGCAGTAGACAGTCATGGATACGGAATGAGTTCGGTGCGATTTATTTGTGGCACTCAGGATATTCACAAGGAGTTAGAACAAAAAATTTCCACTTTTTTAGGAACGGAAGATACCATCTTATACGCCGCAGCATTTGATGCGAATGGCGGAGTTTTTGAACCTTTGTTTAATGAAGAAGATGCAATTATTTCTGATGCATTAAATCACGCTTCCATTATTGACGGCGTGCGTTTATGTAAAGCTGTGCGATACAGATATGCAAATAACGACATGGCTGATCTGGAAGCACAATTAATTACTTCTCAAGCACAACGCAATAGAATTATTGTAACAGATGGTGTATTCAGTATGGATGGCACAATAGCACAATTAGATAAAATTGTAGAGCTCGCGGAAAAATATAATGCATTAATTATGATCGACGAATGTCATGCAAGTGGATTTATCGGAAAAACCGGAAGAGGTACTCATGAATTCAGAGGTGTAATAGGAAAAATAGATATCATCACCGGAACTTTGGGAAAAGCATTGGGTGGAGCAAGCGGTGGATTTACTTCGGGAAGAAAAGAGATCATCGAAATGTTGCGCCAACGTTCACGTCCTTATTTATTTTCCAATACTTTAGCACCTTCAATCACCGGAGCTTCTATTGCAGTACTTGACCTTTTGAGTGAAACAACAGAATTAAGAGATAAATTAGAATCCAATACAAAATATTTTCGCAGTAAAATGACCGAAGCCGGTTTTGATATTAAACCCGGTGAACATCCCATCGTTCCTCTTATGTTATACGATGCAGTGTTAAGTCAGACGATGGCTGCAAAATTATTGGAAGAAGGAATTTATGTGATAGGATTTTATTTTCCTGTTGTACCGAAAGGACAAGCACGAATAAGAATACAAATTTCTGCGGGACACGATCAGCATCATTTGGATAAAGCAATAAATGCATTTATTAAAGTTGGAAAAGAATTAGGAGTTATAAAATAATTTTTATGAAAAAGAATATAAATATATATTATACTGTAATAATCAGTTTTGTTTTTTTATTTGCATGTAAACAAAGTCCGGTTGAGGGATATAATCCTCCCTCCCTTTCTTTTAAAACAACAGCAGGTTATGTTTACAACGACACAACAATGAGTGCCGGAACTGCTGTACTAATTGGCATTATTGCTGAAAGAGGTAATGATGAACCTTTAAAGGACGCCGATGACCTAAGTAATTTTATTATTAAAATGTCGACAAACGGTGGAACCGAAGCAGTAGTTTATGAATATACAATGACAACTGCAGAAGCAGAACTTTTTGAATATGATTTTACAGGCTCTGCCAGTGCAAGTGCAGGTGATAGTGTTCGATTTAATGTTGTAGTATATAATAAGGATGGATATATTGACCAAAAGGAATTAACAGTATTTTCCAATTAAAAATAGATTCTTAAAAAATTTCGAAATTAATTAAT
>JAYSYX010000040.1:0-5532 GCA_043727235.1 Bacteroidota bacterium | reverse complement strand
GGATTTTTCAAATTGCTGAAATTAAATTTTATCAATCAACTGGCAGGTGCTATAATTTGGAGCATTATTTGGATCATGCTTTTTTCCACCATTTTATTTTACGGAAATAATGCCGGATTATTATCCCAAGAATTAAAAACTGAATCCATAGTTTACGAAAAAGCGGAACCTTTCGCACCTAAAACAATTGAAACAATTGGAAAAGTTATTCCTCCTGTAAAAAATATTTTTAATTCGCTACAACAGTGGTTTAAGGATCTGGAAATTTCAGATGCAAAAGAAAATTCTGCATGATCCTGCTTCTCGATAATTATGATTCCTTCACCTATAATCTTTATGATTATTTATCACAATTAGGGGCAGAATTGATAGTAAAAAGAAATGATGAAATTACGGTTGACGAGATCAAAATATTATCCCCCCAAGCCATTGTAATTTCCCCCGGACCTAAAACTCCGGATGCCGCAGGAATTACTCTTGCAACAATTCATCAGTTTCATAAAACCTGTCCAATTTTGGGAATTTGTCTCGGATATCAGGCATTAGGACAATATTTCGGAGCAAAATTGATCCATTCCGCTATTCCTTTTCACGGTAAAACTTCTAAGATCTATTTGAATAATGATCCAATTTTTTCAAATATTCCTTCTGAAACAGAGGTTATGCGTTATCACTCGCTCAATATTGAAAATATTCCCCCCACCTTAAAAATTATCGCATCCACAATTATCGGCAATGAACCAATGGCGCTCAAACACATAACATTGCCTTTATATGGGCTGCAGTTCCACCCCGAATCCATTCTGACAACAGCAGGATTTACCATGCTTCGCAACTGGTTTAAAACCCTGAATTCCTGATTTCACAAATCAAAACGTATTAAACAGTCCAAAATTCATATTTTTGTGATTCACTGATGGGTATGGATCACACGATAACTGAAGAAAACGGGTTTAAGTATGTTGAAGAAGGCGAAGGCGATGTTCTGATGCTTTTACACGGATTATTCGGGGCACTGAGCAATTTTTTCGATATAATTGAACACTTTAAGGCCACTCACAAAGTGGTTATCCCTATATTACCATTATATGATCTTCCTCTGGAAGAGTCTACCGTTGGAGGTTTTGTTGATTATGTTGAGCGTTTTGTAGCGTGGAAAAAATATGATAAGGTAATAGTTATGGGTAATTCGTTGGGCGGACATATTGCCCTTATATACGCATTGCGCAATCCCGACAAAATTAAAGGTGTTGTGCTCACCGGTAGCTCAGGATTGTTTGAAAGTGCCATGGGCGACAGTTATCCCAAACGCGGCGACTACGAATACATCAAGAAAAAGGCGGAACTCACCTTTTACGACCCGAAATTTGCAACCAAAGAGCTGGTTGATGAGTTATTTGATATTGTGAACGACAGAAATAAGGTGATCAGAGTACTTACCACGGCAAAAAGTGCCATTCGGCAAAATCTGGCCGAGGAAGTATCAAAAATTACGGCACCAACATTGCTTATATGGGGGAATAACGATACAATAACACCACCATTTGTTGGTGAAGAATTTCATAAATTATTACCGAATTCAAAATTATTATTCATTGATGAATGCGGTCATGCGCCCATGATGGAACAACCGGAGGAATTTAATCGTTATTTAAATGATTTCCTTCAAGAAATAAACTAAAGTGCTGGCAAAAGATATCATATCCGAAAATGTTCCTCCTCTTAAAATAAAAGATACAGGAGATAAAGCGATAGAATGGATGTATGAATTTAAACTCACACACCTTCCACTCGTTGAGAATAAAAAATATATGGGTTTGGTTAGTGAGGATGATATTCTCGATTTTAATAATACCCACGAACAACTCGGGAAGTTTCTAAAGAATTTATATAAACCCTTTGTAAAAGATACGGAACATATTTATGAAGTACTTCGTGTTGCCGCAGGATTAAAATCTACTATCATTCCCGTTGTAGATAACAAACAAAATTATCTCGGATTAATTACACTTCAGAGTTTACTATTCAATTTTGCAAAAATGACCGCCATAAGTGAACCTGGTGGAGTAATTATATTAGAATTAAATAATAAAACAGATTATGTGCTGAGCGATATTGCCCGAATTGTGGAAAGCAACGGCGCACATATATTAAGTTTGTATTTTAATGTTGATTCGGATTCAGGAAAACACGCGGTAACAATAAAAGTGGACAGCACTGAAATAAAGCATATCGTAGCTACTTTTGAACGTTATGAATATGCGGTGAAAGCATTTTTTCAGGAATCCGATATGGGCGAAATTATTAAAGACCGTTACGATTCACTGATGAATTATCTCAATATTTAATATTTATCATGACCATTGCTATTTACGGACGATTAATTAAAAAAGAAGCACTTCCTTACGTGCAACAATTATTCGATCTGTTAGCCGATCGCAATATCAGATATTTTATTCATAGAGATTACTTCCCACATCTCATCAATAATATCACTTTCAAAAAACCTCCAGAATTTTTTACGGAAGAGGATCATGATATAATTAAAATAATAGATTATATTTTTTCCGTAGGTGGTGATGGTACATTATTGGATACTATTACAATTGTAAGAGACACTCATATTCCCATAGTTGGAATTAATATCGGCAGACTAGGATTTTTGGCGAGTATAGGTAAAGATGAAATTGCCTCTTGCATAGATGCACTCGAACAAGGAACAATTTCACGCGATGAACGTACATTAATTCATCTCGATTCCAATTTACCAAATTTATTCAACGGAGATAATTTTGCGCTTAACGAATTTACCATTCATAAAAAGGATAGTTCTGCCATGATCACGATTCACACCTATATCAATGGCGAGTTTTTAATGAGTTATTGGGCAGATGGGCTGATAATTTCCACTCCTACAGGTTCCACCGGTTATTCATTAAGTTGCGGTGGCCCAATTATTTTTCCAACCTCTGAAAATTTTGTTATCACCCCGGTTGCACCTCATAATTTAAATATTCGTCCTATCATAGTTTCCGATGCCTCCGTCATCAGTTTCGAGATTGAAGGTCGCAGCGAACATTTTCTGGTAACACTCGATAGCCGTTTCGAAACGGTAGATGCCTCCGTTCAACTCGCCGTCCGCAAAGAAAATTTCACCGTCATTTTAATCCGCCCTAACGAACAGAATTTTTTGGATACACTGAGGAATAAGTTGGGATTGGGGGTGGATCAGAGGAATTAAGTGGTGAGTGGTGAGTAGGGAGTGGTGAGTTTGTATCATTGAATGATTTTACTTGGAATTATACGCTTTGGAGCAGTCGTAGTCGTGGCTGTTGAAAGATATACTTTTTGTAGAGACGCAATGCATTGCGACACTACAAAAAGTATATCTTTCAACTCAGAACCCCGAACTCAGAACCCCGAACTCAGAACCCCGAACTCCAAACATTTTTTTGTAATTTTAGAATCTAAATCACTAACCATGAAAAATCTCTACGCACTAACTTTACTTTTTGCAACTTTTATCTTTAATTGCTCTGCACAATATTTTTCCCAATATTTTGACGGGGAAGATACAGTTTTTGAATATTCTGTAAACGTGGAATTAGATACAAGTGCTTCTAATATATGGCAAGTTGGTAAACCTCAAAAAATAATTTTTGATAGCGCATCAACATTTCCAAATGCGCTGGTAACGGACACAATTAATTTTTATCCAAAAAATAACATTTCCAGGTTTAGGATTAAAATTTTAAATGAATATACAAACTATGGAATATTTGCATTGCAATGGAATCAAAAACTGGATCTTGATTCAAATTTTGACGGTGCATTACTAGAATTTTCCATTGATAATGGAGAAACCTGGCAGAATGCATTTAATAACCCTTACGTTTATAATTTTTATGGCTACGAAGACGACAATGAAGATACATTAACAACCGGCGAATTTGTTTTCAGCGGAACTGATTCTGTGTGGAAAAATATCTGGTTGTGTTTTGATATGTCCTGGATGGAAATGCTGCCCGACACATTTAATTTCCGTTATTCCCTTTTATCTGATTCAATCGATAATAATAAAGAAGGTTGGATGATTGATAATATTCTGGCGAACATAACATATTATCATACAGTTAAAGACGTTGTTCAGAATAGTTATTTAAATGTATATCCAAATCCAACTACGAATATTATTTATATTGAAGCTCAAAAATTAATGGAATTTCATATCATTAAAAACATGGAATTAATTAATGCTCAAGGTAAAACAGTTGAGATTTGGAATAATCTCCCTACTAAATTTTGGTTTGATACCGAATTGTATCCTGCGGGCTTTTATTTTTTAAAAGTTGAGACAAATATAAAAACAGAAACCATACCTATTGTAATAAATAAACGCCAGTAATGGTATGCAAAAAATAATATATTCATTTTTAATTGCAATTTTTATTTTCGGATTTTCTGCTCAGTTCACAACTCCTTATGTTTTTCCGGAACTGGAATTTTTTCCAAAAATTCCTGTTGCGGAAAACAATCCCGTTACTGTTGAAGGAGTTACATTGGGGAGGTATTTATTTTATGACAAAATTTTGAGCAGCGACAGTACATTTTCTTGTGCAAGCTGTCATCAACAACAATACGCATTTAGCGGCGGACCTGTCGCATTTAGTGAGGGACGATACGGTTCAACAATGAAAAGAAATACCATGCCTTTGTTTAACCTTGCCTGGTACCCTTCCTATTTCTGGGATGGACGCGCGAGCAGTATTGAAACACAAATATTTCATCCAGTCAGGGAAAAGAATGAAATGAATTTGAATTGGAATGTCGCAGCAAATCGATTAGAGCAAAATGCCTTTTATAAAAAATTATTTAGGGATGCATTTGGAGAACAACAAATTGACAGCGTTCAAATAGCAAATTCAATCGCTCAATTTTTACGGACAATGATTTCCTATAACTCTAAATATGATCTAGTATTAAATGGAAAGAGAAAATTAAATGAAAATGAATATGCAGGTCTTGGTTTAATTAACGATCAAACAAAAGGCGACTGCCTGCATTGTCATGTAACTGATGGCGGTGTTTTAGGAACCACAGGAAAATTCAGCAATAATGGGCTCGATGCAATTACCGATCCCTTGGACTATGCCGATAAGGGAAGAGGAAGTATTACCGGCAATATTAACGATAATGGTAAATTTATGATACCATCATTAAGAAATCTCGCCTTTACTGCTCCGTATATGCATGATGGTAGATTTAAAACTTTGCAGGAAGTATTAAAATTTTACAGTGAAGGAGTTCAAAAAAGTGCCAACATTGATTCCAAAATGGAATTTGCCCACAAAGGAGGAGCAAATCTAAGCTGCGAGGAACAGGAAAATATTATTTCTTTTCTTCTCACTCTTTCCGATTCCGTTTTTATCACAAATCCCGAATTCAGCGATCCGTTTCGGGAATAGTTGGCAGTCGCAGTCACGATTGTTGAAAATAGTTTTTTTGTAGAGACGCAATGCATTGCGTCTCTAC
>JAYSYX010000039.1:0-2250 GCA_043727235.1 Bacteroidota bacterium | reverse complement strand
CATGTCATTCAGAGTATAGCGTGTAAAATACCCCATCCAGGAAGGAGTTCACCGCAATTGGAGAAAATAATTCAAGAAGTCAAAGAAATTGCAGAGCGATATCAGATCGAGTGTAAAATTTATTCGATTGAAGATCTGCGAGCATTATTTAATATGAAATTTGAGAACAAGTATATGTTGGCAGAACATGTGACAACTCGATATCCTCAATTAGCCAACTTACTCCTACGTGAAAGAAAGAATAAGCACAGGTATCATATTCGCACATTTGAAGCAATCGCCGCAGGGATGCGTAGTCATCATGAGAATTGTTCAACTTAATTACCGTTAACAAAGTATAAATTATTAAGTAATAGCTATGGCAACTTTATCCCATTTTCAAACAAATTTTAGTATTATAAATTAGAAATCAAACAGCAGTCGAAAGGCTGCTTTTGTTTTCCACAGCTTTCACCTATTCCGGTGAATGGTACCCACCTTACATCAATGGAACACATAGCATAAACTAATTGAGAATTAATTTTTTCACAATTTAAAACTATGTGTTATGACAGATCAATCGAGTCAAACAAAAATGGATGTGTTTACGATTGTAAACAACCGTATTATTGAACAATTGGAAAAAGGAACGGTTCCTTGGCGACAGCCTTGGATAGAAGCCGGTCCACCTAGAAACCTGGTCACTGGTCGTCCGTACCGTGGTCTAAACGTATTGCTGCTTGCCTCCCTTGGCTACTCTCACAATTTATTCTTAACCCTCAAACAAATTAACGAATTAGGGGGAAAGGTTAGAAAAGGCGAACATGCCTGCCCCGTCGTATTCTGGTCTCAAAAGGAGGGAGAACCGGATGAAAAAGGTGAGAGGGAGGTAAAACGTATTCTCAGGTATTATTCGGTATTTAACATTGACCAATGTGTTTATATCCCGGATGATAAAATTCCGAGCTTGAAATTGAACCAAATTGAACCAAATGAAACATGCGAGGAGGTAGTTAAAAATATGCCACTAAGTCCAAAGATTCTGCATAAGGATCAAAATGCATACTATAACCCAAAGGCAGACATTATTAACATGCCTAAAATGAAAACGTTTGTTGATAGTGAAAGCTACTACACAACACTATTTCATGAATTAATTCATTCAACTGGACACGAAAAACGGTTAAAAAGAGAATCGGTAATGAATCACGAAAAGTATGGTTCAGAACCTTATTCTGAAGAAGAATTAGTGGCACAGATCGGAGCATGTTTCCTCGCTTCCCATACAGGAAGTTCTATGAGGCATTTCGAAAATGATGTAGCATATATCGCTTCATGGTTGAATAAGTTAAAGGAAGATAAGAGATTTCTCCTCTTTGCAAGTTCTAAAGCGCAAAGAGCATTTGACTATATTCTCAATGTCCAATTTTCAAATGTTCAGGAAGATGCGGAGTTACTGGATACTAAATCCAATGACTAAAATTTTGGGTTGTTTAAAGAAGGAGCACAAAATCCCTTTACTTGTGTTCTGTTGTCTAGGGCCTGTAACCATTATGGTGCAGGCTCTTTTTTATGGAGTTAGGTTCGGAGTAATCCAATGAGTTTATTAATAATTCAAATAGAAAACCTTGTTTTCTATAGTCAAAGTGAATGTGCGGGGTTATGATACTCAATATTGTGTATTAACAACACTGTAAAAGAACCTAAATATATATAAAATGCAATAGATTCACTATAATTAGTGAACCAATTTGCAATATGTATAATTATTTAAGCTAATTTATAATAAAAATTTAATTTAATGAAGCTCATTCAAATATTTTAACGAGATTGTAAGTTGCAGACAGTTGGTACTATATTATCTTCAGGCTATAAATACTCTTCATCTATTCAATTATTATTTTCAAAGAAATAAATATTGATGGATATTTTTCAAAGAAAAAAAAACGATAAAAGAAAAAAGAAAGCGATATGACAGTATGAAGAAGCTGAACTGCAAGGAGGAACGGAATAAATCGCGGACATTGTGCGTGGGTTTTGTGTTTATGCCGGAAATTCCTTGCAGTTCAGCTTCGAAATACTAGCTTTGCGGAATTTTTTTCAAAGGAAGGTAAACCACTATTAAGTGAATTAAATAGAGCCAAGAATTTAATTTTTCTCACCTCTTTTTATTTTGTTGCAACGACTTTTAACAAATTCCCTTCTATTAAAATTATTCATCATTCACTATAATTGAGTAATGATTCCCTATATTTTTAAAAATAACAAAAA
>JAYSYX010000038.1:0-5566 GCA_043727235.1 Bacteroidota bacterium | reverse complement strand
GAAAATTTTATTAATTGTAGAGACGCAATGCATTGCGTCTCTACAATTAATAAAATTTTCAACACCATTACGCCTAAATCAAAATTCTTTAGTCATTACAGTTAAATGGAATATCAATTATGCAATTTTTAACAACTTATATCTAATTTTAACCCATGCAAAATATTATAACTGATCTGAATCAAATTCTTCGGGATTATCCTACAAAATTCAACTTTATATCGGAGTACGAATTTAATTCTAAACCTGCACCGGAGAAGTGGAGCAGGAAAGAGCTGTTGGGGCATTTGGTCGATTCGGCGCAGAATAATTTGAGGCGGTTTATTGTAGGGCAATACCAACAAAACGATAAAATATTTTACGATCAAAATTTTTGGAATGCGGCAAATAATTACCAATTTGAATCGAGGCAGGATATCATTACTCTGTGGGTATTATTGAATAAAAGAATTTGCGCAATTTTAAATAATATTCCGGTGGAAAAATATGAAAATGTTGTTGATACAGACAGAGATACTATCTCCCCAAAAACAATAATCTGGTTAGCGGAGGATTATGTAAAACATGTGAAACACCATATTAATCAGATAATACCAGGGTCGTTTGAGTTGATATATCCATAAGGTTTGTTTTAATAATATTTATCGTTTATAATAAATTTTTTATCCGAAAAAGACGATTATAATATAAATGCAATAGTTCTCTTCAAAACTTTTTTAAACACAGCATATTGAAGTAAATTATTGTGGCGGTTTAGATTAATTTAACAAAAAATATAAAAATGTCACATATTCCTTTAGAAGAACATTTACCCGGAATAACAGGACTTTTAGAGTATAGCAAAGAAACTGCTGGTCCAATCCGTGAACTTACACAGGTTTTATTACGTGGGCCCTCTTCACTTTCGGAAGGTGAAAGGGAATTAATTGCAACAATAGTTTCCCATGGTAATAATTGTACATTTTGCATGACTGCACATTCTGCCGCTGCCGACCTACTGCTTGGAGAAAATAATACATCTCAAAAAATCAAAGAAGATATCACCACAGCTCCAATAAGCGAAAAACTGAAAGCTTTGTTGATCATAGCATCACAAGTGCAGGTAAGTGGAAAAAATGTCAATCCGGAAAGCATTCAATATGCAAAACAAATGGGTGCAACCGATCTCGAAATACACGATACCGTTTTAATTGCAGCATTATTTTGTTTATATAACAGATATGTTGACGGGCTTGCCACTTTTACTCCGACTCAACCGGAATTTTATCATGGTCTTGCACAGAGGCTTGTGGAGCATGGATATAACAGACTACCTGAAGGATACGACCATTTAAAAAAGAAATAAATGGGACAAAAAACATTAATTTCTGAAAAGAAATATTCTTCCTCACTTTTATATACTGTTTTTATTATATGTTTTACGGGAGGAGTATTTGGAGGTATAACTTCCACATTAATGTCCTCCTATTTACCGGCAGCTGTAAATGATCTTTTGGGTGATATTGCTTCAGAAAAAAATGATCAAGTGAGTGCTGTAATTAATTCCATGTTTTTATTCGGCATGATGTTCGGTGGAATTTTAGCAGGAGTTCTGGGTGATAAAAAAGGAAGGAAAATTGCCGTTCAGGTTTCTTTTATATTTATAGGGATATTTACTTTACTAACATCCTTTGCAACAAGCTGGCCGATGGTAGTAGTTTTTAGATTTTTTACCGGGTTTGGAGTTGGAGCAGTTTTAGTTACAACAACAATTTTAATAGATGAGATATGGCCTGGCAATAAACGTGCAATCGCATTAGGCATATTATCAATTACTATACCTGTCGGTATTTTTTCTGCCGGAATAATTACCTATTGTTTTTCAGAGTGGCGCAATGGTTTTTTAATTGGAATTTTACCTGTTCTTTTAGCCATTGTTTCGCAATGGATATTACCGGAATCTAACAAATGGAAACAAAGTATTGCAGAAATAAAAGAGCAACCTCAAAAGCAGAGGAATATTTTTCAAAAGGAGACCCGATTTAATCTGATCATAGGTTCTGTTATTTATGGTGCTATGTTGATCGGATTATGGGCAATATTTTCATGGCTTCCTACCTGGATTCAATCGCTTATTCCAAATACAGATGGGCACAAAGAAATTGGAACAGGAATGATGATGTTTGCCGTTGGCGGATTAAGCGGTGGATTTATTTCCGGCTGGGTGAGTAATTTCCTCGGCATGAAAAAAACAATGATCATTTGTTTTATCGGAACTTTTGTTTTCAGTTTTATACTTTTCAAATTAAATACAGCAATATCTATTTTCAGTTACCTGGAAATGCTAGGTATAGCTATATTTTTCGGAATTAGTCAAGGAGTATTAAATGTATACATTCCCGAATTATTTCCTGTTAGTATACGATCGTCCGCAACTGGGTTTAGTTTCAATGCAGGAAGAATATTTACAGCATCTGCCGTTTTTTTTGTAGGCTGGCTCGTAACTATGTTAGGTGGTTATGGCAATGCACTTTTTATTTTTTCATTTATTTTTCTTATTGGTTTAATAGCAACAATATTTTCACGGCAAAAACAAATAAATTAATATGGCATACATAGATCTACCGGAAGGACTACCGGGGATAAGAGGCCCAATGGCCTTTCGTCCTGAAACTGCAAAACCAATTAATGAACTTGCAGAAATTTTACTTCGCAGTGATAATAACACGCTATCAAGAGGTGAACGAGAATTAATTGCAACCTACGTTTCTTATTTGAACGATTGTTTTTTCTGTCAGAATGCACACGGTGCAATTGCACAACACTATTTGCAATGTGATATGCAATTTATTGATGCAATAAAAGTTGACTTTAATGCAATGCAAATATCCTTTAAAATGAAGGCCTTATTATCCATAGCAGCAAGCGTACAAATGGGAGGTAAATTTGTGACGGAAGAACAGATTCAAATTGCAAGAAATATGGGAGCAACAGACAAAGAATTACACGATACTGTATTAATTGCTGCGGTTTTTTGTATGTGTAATCGTTATGTTGATGGACTCGGCACTTCCTGTAGTGCTGATCGCGAATATTATATTAATCGCGGTAAAATGAGAGCGGAAGAAGGGTATCTGGATTTTGATATGTATAAATAAAATGTTCTGTTCCATTCATTTTAAAGAAAATAAAAAAGGGGCTTTCGCCCCTTTTTTAATGTAATATATTTATCCTCCCACCTCATCCGCGGGTAATGGCAACATTTCCCATACATCATCACCCGGGCGGTCGATTGGTAATTCACCGAGTTTTCCATTTCTGCGCATATCAACCCATCGATGGCCTTCTCCAAATAAGGAATATCTCCGCTGATTTAAAACCTCATTCACCAGATCACTTTCTGTAATTCCACCTGCATAAGCAGGTAAACCTGCAGAAGATCTGATTATATTAATATCGATTACTGCTCCTCCCATATCACCTGACCTTGCTTTTGCTTCGGCAGAAATTAATATTAATTCTTCATTGCGAATGATGCAGATCGGATCAACACTCGACTGCCAAACCCATACGTCGTAATCACTGGTAAGATCATCTTGAAAAGCAGGCTCATCTCTTAAAACCACCTTCGACAAACGGAGATCTCCTGGTTCTGCATCAGTAACGAAACTGTTGTGTGCACAACGTGCATTTCCTCCCGGGGAAGAATTTAATGGATAGAACATTGGATTTAAAATATCACCGGTACCTGAAGAATAAATATTATAAGTGCCTGTATTAAGAGGTCCGGTTGCATCTAAAAATGATTCATTTAATGCAACAAGAGCTCCGGCAAAATCATTCTGATATAATTTTACTCTTGCAGCAATTGCGCGATTAAAGGTTCCAAAAGATACCGGAGTATCAAATCCTGCAAATCCGGAAGATAATAAAAAACGAAAACTTTCACCTGACAGATTTAAATCTGCATACCCCTGATCCAATAAATCAGATATTGCGGCAAGGCATTCTGATTGATCTGCAACAATTGGTCCCATATTATCAGGATCTTCCGTATCAAGTCGGATTCCATTGGAGTAGGTTTGATTTAAATTTAATAATAATTGATAGGCTTGAATTGTTTTTGCAAATGCTATATACCCATTTTTTTCTTCCGTTGTAAGATCAGCAGAGGTATTATCAATTGCATGTCGGAGAATCCAACCATTTCGCACAACAGCATATCTTCCAGCCCAGGAGTTTGCGGTATAAAAAGTATTATTATCCAATTGTGATTCCCCTTTTCCTAAAAGGTCACTAGTAAATCGAGGATCAGAGCCTGAGAAACGATAATAATCTCTTCCAATAATACCGCACACATCCAAATAGGTATCCAAAAATGGTCGCATTCCAGCTTCCATTCCGGTTACGAGGTTATTTAACTCATCAATAGTTGCATCTGCTTCAATAGATTCAATGCTTGGGTTATTTGGATCAACCAGTTCGTCGATAGTGCAAGAGTAAAAACTCGTTGCTATGAACAAACTCATAATGGTTGATTTTAATATTATTTTTTTATAATTCGATTTCATAATTTTTCAGTTTGAATTTTAGAAATTAAAGTTTAAATGTCCGTAAAAACGTTTTGCAGAAGGGAATGGATTTACTTCAATTCCTGAGGACAAACCGCCGGTTCCGAAATTGGAAACTTCAGGGTCATAACTTCCATATTCAAAGAAATTCAAAAGATTATATCCTGATACACCAACCTTAGCACCTTTAAGGAAATTATTTGTTTTTTCCTGAACATTATTGCTATTAAAACTATAATATAATCCGATCTCACGAAGCCTTACATAAGATGCATCCTGAACAAAAGTTGATGAAGTAACACCAATGGATGTTAAACGATAAATACCATTTGTATATGGTGACGGACTTCCACCAAGTGTTTCGGATTGACCTAGAGTATAATCATCAAAATCGGGGCTTGTTCCGAAAATATCAGATAATAATTGTGTTAAGTTTACATTATCACCTCCTTGTTTCCAATGGAAAAGAAAACTAAGACTCCAGTTTCCGTAAGATAATTCGTTGGATAATGACATTTGAAAATCAGGTTCGGAATCACCATATTTATCCAAACCTGCAGGTAAACCATCACCTGTTTGATCCAATTCAAAAAGACCATCAGGATTGCTTGCTTCATCAATTGGAGCAACACCAACAAATTGGGTTGCACTGGCACCTTCCTGAATATAAAATGTTCCGAGTGTGGTTCCGAATGAGCCAACAGCAAATTCAGGTATGTCCAAACGTGTAACTTCCGAGGTATTTTTCCAGAAGAATAAATTTGTATACCAATCGAATTTTTTTCCATTGATTATTTCTGCCCCAATTCCTAATTCTACCCCGGTATTTTTTAGGTCTGCCGCATTTGTTACCTGAGTCGAGAATCCTGAAGATTCGGGTACCGAAGCAATTAATAATAGATCCGTTACAGTCTTATTATAGAAGGTAAGTTCCACTGTTAAGCGATCGTTCCAGAAACCCATGTCGGTTCCAAATTCCAATTCGCTTTGGCGCTCGGGAGCAACATCAGGATTTC